>JAQGLT010000030.1 GCA_028292745.1 Polaromonas sp.
CCGCCCGCGAGCTGTTCCCGGTGGCCGACAAGGCCAGCGACGAGCCAACCGCCGACCTGCTGACCCAGCGCATGACGGTGCATGAGCAGACCGCCTGGATGCTGCGCTCGCTGCTGGAGGAATAAACCGCGCATGGAAGAAGTGAAGGCAAGGCCAGAACTTTCGGCAGAAAGCGAGCCACCCGCAACGGGGAGCGCAGGGGGAGCCCTACCACGAGCAAGGGCCACGGAACCGGCTTCGCCGGGCCGTAGGCGCAGCGCCCCCTCGGGGGGCAGCGCATTACACAAAGTGAAAAGCGTGGGAGCTCTTTACCTGCAGCTCATCCGCTGGAACCGGCCGGCGGGCTGGCTGCTGCTGCTGTGGCCGACCTTGTCGGCGCTGTGGGTGGCGTCGAACGGCTTTCCGGGCTGGCACCTGGTCATCGTCTTTACCCTGGGGACGTTCCTGATGCGCAGCGCCGGCTGCTGTGTCAACGACGTGGCCGACCGGGACTTCGACCGGCATGTCAAGCGCACCGCCCAGCGGCCGGTCACCAGTGGCGCGCTGTCGGTGAAGGCAGCGCTCAGCCTGGGCGCGGTGCTGGCGCTGCTGGCGTTTGGCCTGGTGCTGACCACCAATGCCGCCACGATTGCCTGGTCGTTCGCCGCGCTGGCCGTGACGCTGGCCTATCCGTTTGCCAAGCGCTATGTGTCGATGCCGCAGGCGGTGCTGGGTGTGGCCTTCAGCTTCGGCATTCCGATGGCCTTTGCCGCCGCCCAGGCGCGGGTGCCGCTGCTCGCCTGGGTGTTGCTGCTGGGCAACCTGTTCTGGGTGATCGCCTACGACACCGAATACGCCATGGTCGACAGGGACGACGACCTCAAGATCGGCATGAAGACCTCGGCCATCACGCTGGGCCGCTTCGACGTGGCCGGCGTCATGCTCAGCTACCTGGTTTTCTTGTCAATATGGGCCTTGGCGCTTGCTCAGCATGCGCAATCAGCTATTTTTATGATAGCAGTTGGCCTGGCGCTGCTGCAGGCGCTGTGGCATGGCTGGCTGATCCGCAAGCGGGCGCGCGATGACTGCTTCAAGGCGTTCCGGCTCAACCACTGGCTGGGCTTTACCGTGTTTGCGGGCATCGCGCTGTCGTACTGGGGGCGCTGAGGGCATGGCCTGGGTGCGCCGCCGGTGAACAGAATTTTCTTGCCGCCGAAAATTTTTCCAGATTTTTTCAGGCCCAGGCTGCATGAAAAAACTGGAATATGCTATTAAAAATATAGCTTATAACCTAGGTGGATATTGCGCTGGAGGCCTATTTCATTCAAAAACACAGGTCAAACGCCGAATTCATCGCCCATTTCGCTGGCGCGCAGGCGGGCGGCCTCGATGGCCTGCATGAACTGGGCCTTGAGGCCGCCGCGCTCCATTGCGCTGAGCGCCGCGTGGGTCGTGCCGCCCTTGGAGGTGACGCGGGCGCGCAGCACCTCGGGCGGCTCGCTCGACGCCTGGGCCAGCGCCGACGCGCCGACAAACGTGCCGACCGCCAGCCGGTGCGCCTCCTCAGGCGCCAGGCCCATGTCGATGCCGGCCTGCACCATGGCTTCGAGAAAATAAAACACATAGGCCGGGCCGGAGCCTGACAGCGCCGTCACCGCGTCAAGCTGCGTTTCCTGCCGCAGCCATAAATACGCGCCGGTGGTTCGCACCACGGCTTGCACCGCCAGGCGGTCGGCATCGGTGGCGCCGGGCCGGGCGAAGAGGGCGGTCACCCCCAGGCCGATCAGCGCTGGCGTGTTGGGCATGGCGCGCACCACGCGCTCCGTGCCCAGCCAGCCGGCAATCGTGTCCGAGCGGATGCCGGCGGCCACGCTCAGGTGCAGCGCTTTTGAGGTGTGGGCGCGGCCTTGCTCGGCGGCCTCCTTGAAGGTCTGCGGCTTGACGGCCCAGACCACCAGCGTGGCCTGGCTGAGCGACGCATCGGGCGTTTCGCTGACGGCCACCTGGAACTGCTCGGCCAGCTTGCTGCGCTGCTCGGCGAAAGGCTCGACGACCTTGATCTGGCTGGCCGACAGGCCGCGCTTGATGAGGCCGCCGATGATGGCGCTGGCCATGTTGCCGCCGCCGATGAAGGCGATGTGCTCGTTGCCGAGGTCTGTGCTAGGGGATTGCATGGTAATGGGCTCTTTTGAGGGTGAGGGCGGCCTGAACAGCTGTCCATCCAGCCATCCGCCTGAAAAATCGGATTGTCGCGCAGCGCCGGGCGCTTATTCCTGCACTGTCTGGCGCACCGCATGCTCCCACCGCGCCATCAGGCCGGCGGCGCGGTCGGCGCTGAGCGTGGGCAAAAAGGTGCGGTCGGCGCGCCACAGGCTGGAAAGCTCGTCGGTGCCGCGGTACACGCCGCTGGACAGGCCGGCCAGGTAGGCCGCGCCCAGCGCCGTGGTCTCGGTGATGGCCGGGCGGATCACCGGAATGCCCAGCAGGTCGGCCTGGAACTGCATCAAAAGGTCGTTCACGCAAGCGCCGCCATCGACCCGCAGCTCGGCCAACGGCGCCGCGCCCGCGCTCGCCGCGTCCCGGCCCATGGCCAGCAGCAGCGCGGCACTCTGGTAGGCGATGCTCTCCAGCGCCGCCCGCGCCACATGGGCGACGGTGGTGCCGCGCGACAGGCCGGTGATGGTGCCGCGCGCCTCGGGCTTCCAGTAGGGCGCGCCCAGGCCGGTGAAGGCCGGCACCATCATCACGCCGCCCGAGTCGGGCACGCTTTGCGCCAGCGCCTCGACCTCGGCGCTGCCCTTGATGGCGTGCAGCCCGTCGCGCAGCCACTGCACCACCGCGCCGCCGACGAACACGCTGCCTTCCATGGCGAATTCGGTCTGCGCCGTGGCCTGCGCCGCGCTGGTGGTCAGCAGGCCGTTGCGCGACAGCTGGAACTGGATGCCGGTGTGCATCAGCATGAAGCAGCCGGTGCCATAGGTGTTCTTGGCCATGCCGGCCTTGAAGCAGGCCTGGCCGAACAGCGCGCTCTGCTGGTCGCCGGCCACGCCGCCAATGGGGATGGCCTGGCCCAGCAGCTCGGGCCGCACCTCGCCGAAGTGCGAACTGGAAGGCTTGACCGCCGGCATGAGCAAGGCCGGGATGTCCAGCAGCGCCAGCAGTTCGGCGTCCCACTGGTTGGCGTGGACGTTGAACAGCATGGTGCGCGACGCGTTGCTGACATCGGTGGCATGCACCGCGCCGCCCGTGAGCTGCCAGATCAGCCAGCTGTCGATGGTGCCAAAGGCCAGCTCGCCGCGCTCGGCCTGCGTGCGGGCGCCGGGCACGTTGTCCAGCAGCCACTTGAGCTTGGTGCCCGAGAAATAGGCGTCGATCAGCAGGCCGGTCTTGGACTGGATCAGCGCTTCATGGCCCTGCTCGCGCAGCTGCGCGCAGGTGGCTTCGGCGCGCCGGTCCTGCCAGACGATGGCGTGGTGAATCGGCTGGCCGGTCGAGCGGTGCCAGAGCACGGTGGTTTCGCGCTGGTTGGTGATGCCGATGGCGCGGATGTCGCCGGCTTTCAGCCCCGCCAGGCTCAGGGCCTGCCGCGCCGTGGCCAGCTGGCCGCGCCAGATCTCCATCGGGTCGTGCTCGACCCAGCCGGGCCGGGGAAAAATCTGCGGCAGTTCCTGCTGGGCCTGCGCCACGAGGCGGCCGTCCGCATCGAAAACAATGCTGCGGGAGCTGGAGGTGCCCTGGTCGAGTGCGAGCAGATAGGTCATGGCGTGAGGGAGGTAAAAATGATTCGTGGTGAAGCCGGTTTTTTCGCTGGCGCGTGAGGTGTAGGGCTTAGGGTAGGGGTCAGTTCAGCGCCACGTCGCAGCTGACGCCGGCTTCGGCCAGCAGGGCCGGAAAAGGCTCGGGCGGCGGCTGGTCGGTGAACAGCCGGTCGATCTGCGACAGCCGGGCCAGCTCGACCATGGCCGGCCGGTTGAACTTGCTGCCGTCAGCGGCCAGCCAGACCTGCCGGGCATGGGCAATGATGGCCTGCGCCACCTTGACCTCGCGGTAGTCGAAGTCGCGCAGCGTGCCGTCGGGCTCGATGCCGGAGATGCCGATCAGGGCAATATCGACCTTGAACTGCCGGATGAAATCGACCGCCGCCTCGCCCACGATGCCGCGGTCGCGGGGCCGCACCACGCCGCCGGCGACGATCACCTCGCAGTCGGTGTTGTTGCACAGGATGGCCGCCACGTTCAGGTTGTTGGTGATGACGCGCAGCCCCTTGTGGTGCAGCAGGGCCCTGGCAACGGCCTCGGTGGTGGTGCCGATGTTGAGGATCAGCGAGCAGTCATGGGGCACCTGGCTGGCCACGGCACGGGCAATGCGCGCCTTGCCGTCGGCATGGAGGCTTTCGCGCTGCTGGTGCGCCATGTTTTCCACGGTCGAGCTGGGCACGCGCACGCCGCCATGGAACCGCGTCAGCAAACCGGCCTCGGCCAGCCGCTGCACATCACGCCGTACCGTCTGCAGCGTGACCTGCAGCTTGTCGGCCAGCTGCTCGACAGACACCGAGCCCTGCGTGCGCACCGCGTCCAGGAGTTTGAGTTGCCGGGGATTGGAGTTCACGAAAAAATGGGGAAAACAAGGGGAAGAAATAAGAAAACAAGGGCGAGGTCACTTTACATCGAAAAATAACGAAAAAAACAAGGGAAACCATGAGATGAAATAATCAAAAAAGAAGAAAATAGAACGTATTCGAACATCGTCAAATGCCATGCCAGAAGTTTTTTTCATTGTCCGCCGTTCAATTTGCCCAGGGTTTCGTACCGCCGACTGTCCGGCTGCAATGCGCCTGCTCGCTTTTGATGGCGGGGCTGCCTGATGCGGCTGGCACGTGAGCCGGGCACTGAAGTGGACTGCGGCCTGCCGGCCCACGCATTCCTGAAAACGCGGATACAAGTCCATGAGGGTTGAATCGGTCCCGCCTGCCTGCACCCGGCGCAAGGACTTGCTGAACCGGCTTGCCCAACCGCATCACTACGATCTTGCGATCATCGGCGGCGGCGCGACAGGCCTGGGCGTGGCGCTTGATGCGGCGGCACGCGGTTTTTCCGTCGTGCTGGTCGAATCGCACGATTTCGCCAAGGGAACGTCTTCGCGTGCCACCAAGCTGGTGCACGGTGGCGTCCGCTACCTGGCGCAAGGCAATATTTCGCTTGTCCGTGAAGCGCTGCACGAGCGTTCGACGCTGTTGGCCAATGCGCCGCATCTGGCGCAGCCACTGCCATTCGTGATGCCTTCCTACAAATTCTGGGAATCGCCGTTCTATGGCGTGGGGCTCAAGATGTACGACGCCCTGGCCGGGCAGGCCGGGCTGGGCAATACCCAATTCTTGAATCGCGCCGAGACGCTTGAGCGCCTGCCAACGCTTCAGTCGCGCGGGCTCAAGGGAGGCGTCAAGTACTGGGACGGCCAGTTCGATGATGCGCGGCTGGCCCTTGCGCTGGCCCGCACTGCTGCCCGGCAGGGGGCGCTGCTGGTCAACTACTGCGCCGCCATCAGCTTGCGCCATGAAAACGGCAAGCTGGTCGGACTGCGCGTGCAGGACCGGGAAACCGGCCACCTTCTGGAGCTGCATGCCCGCTGTGTGGTGAATGCAACAGGCGTCTGGGTCGATCAGCTGCGCCTGCAGGATGGCCAGGCGATAGGCCATGAAGCCAGGCCGATCGTTGCGCCCAGCCAGGGCGTGCATATCGTCGTCGAGCGCGATTTTCTGCCGACCGACCATGCGATGCTGATTCCTAAAACCGCCGACGGACGCGTGCTTTTCGCCGTGCCGTGGCTGGGGAAAATCATCCTCGGCACGACCGATACGCCGCGTGACGACTTGCCGCGCGAACCGCTGCCGTTCAGGGAGGAGGTTGATTTCATCCTGCGCGAGTCGGCGCGGTATCTGAGCCGCGCCCCCGGTATGGCCGACATCAAAAGCATGTGGGTGGGACTGCGGCCCCTGGTCAAGCCGGCTGGCGACGATGCCGACAATACCCAGGCGCTGTCGCGCGAGCACGCCGTGCTGGTCAGCAAAAGCGGCTTGGTCACGGTGACCGGCGGCAAATGGACAACCTACCGCGCCATGGCCGAGGACGTTCTGGAAAAATGCTTTGGCGCTGGCCTGCTGCCGGCGCGTCTGGGGGGGGTAACCGATCATCTCCGGTTGGTTGGTGCGCAACATTCAAGCGTCAAGATCAGCGATGCGCCGGGATTGCACCTCTACGGAAGCGAAGCCACTACAGTGCAAGCCCTTCCCGGCGCTGGCCATGACCTGGGCGGCGGATTAAGCGAAGCCATGGTGCGGTTCGCGGCACGCTACGAATATGCAAGGACGGTGGAGGACGTGCTAGCCCGGCGTTCGCGCTTGCTGTTCCTGGATGCAGCACTGGCCCGTGTGGTGGCGCCTGCAGTGGCTGCTTTATTGCAGCAAGAAAATGGGCTGGATGCGCAATTGCAACCATTCCTGGCGCTGTGCGATCAGTATTTAAGTGTGCCAGCCCAGTTTTTGACCTGAGGCGATTGCCATTCATGGGGTACCTGAAGCCCCGTACGTCTGCATTCCCGCTGCTTTGCTTTTGATAGCTGCTTATGCTGACCGATATTGGCCCTGGGGCTGATTCTGGTGTTAATGCTGCCGGTTTCAAGTCAGTGCTGAGCATGCTCGGAATCAGAAGGGCGGGTCATTTGGCCCAAGCAAGCGGGGAATGTTTAACTCTTCGTGCAATTATTTTCATCAAACATGGTTGACACTCCTTTTTACTTTCGTGATAATCGTGGGCTTCGCTTTAATAGGCGAAGACTTCTGCCCAGCGGAAGCATTGCAAGTGGTTTGCAGTGTGGACGACGGGCCCAAGACTGATTGGCTGGGTGGTTTGCAAAAGGCAGGCTACTTTTGCTGGTGCAAGTTGGGAACAAATTTAAATGATTCAAACGCAATCCAAACTCGATGTTGCTGACAACACGGGTGCTAAATCCGTGATGTGCATCAAGGTGCTGGGCGGATCCAAGCGCCGGTACGCCAGCGTTGGTGATGTCATCAAGGTGAGCATTAAAGAAGCCGCTCCACGTGGCCGCGTCAAAAAAGGCGAGGTTTACAGTGCTGTGGTCGTTCGCACCGCCAAGGGCATTCGCCGTGGCGATGGCTCGCTCGTCAAATTCGACGGCAATGCAGCAGTGCTGCTCAATGCCAAGCTGGAGCCTATTGGGACTCGCATCTTTGGACCAGTGACGCGCGAGTTGCGTACTGAAAAGTTCATGAAGATCGTGTCCTTGGCTCCTGAAGTTCTGTAAGGACCAAAGGCAATGAACAAGATTCGCAAGGGTGACGAGATCATCGTGATCACGGGACGCGACAAAGGCAAGCGTGGCACGATTTCGCTGCGCGTAGACGATAGCCATGTGCTGGTGGACGGAATCAACCTGGTGAAAAAACACACCAAGCCGAATCCGCTCAAGGGCACCACGGGCGGCATTGTTGAGAAAAGCATGCCGATTCACCAATCCAACGTAGCCATTTTTAATGCCGCTACCGGCAAGGCGGATCGTGTTGGGATCAAGTTGTTGGCAGACGGCAAGAAAGTGCGCGTCTTCAAGTCCAGCGGCGACGAAATTAAGGCTGCATAAACATGGCGCGCTTGCAAGATCAATACCGCGAAAAAATCGCGCCTAGCCTGATGGAGAAATTCGGCTACACGTCGCCGATGCAGGTTCCACGCATCACCAAGATCACACTCAACATGGGTGTGAGCGAGGCGGTTGCCGACAAGAAGGTCATGGACAACGCTGTAGCGGACATGGCCAAGATTGCAGGTCAAAAACCTGTGGTCACCAAGGCCAAGAAAGCCATTGCGGGTTTCAAGATCCGCGAAGATTTGCCGATTGGCTGCATGGTCACGCTTCGCGGCGTGCAGATGTATGAATTCCTCGACCGTTTTGTGACCGTGGCGCTGCCCCGTGTTCGCGACTTCCGTGGTATTTCTGGTCGCGCCTTCGATGGCCGGGGCAACTACAACATCGGCGTGAAAGAGCAGATCATTTTCCCTGAAATTGAATACGACAAGGTTGATGCCTTGCGCGGTCTCAATATCAGCATCACCACAACGGCCAAGACCGATGAAGAGTGCAAAGCGCTTCTCACCGCTTTCCGTTTTCCGTTCAAGAACTGAAGGCGCAAGATGGCAAAACAAGCCCTACTGCAACGTGAACTGAAGCGCGACAAGCTCGTCGCCAAGTTCGCCAAGAAGCACGCTGAATTCAAGGCAATCGCCAATGATTTCAAGCGTACCGATGATGAGCGCGCCCTGGCCCGTCAAGAACTGCAAAAGCTGCCTCGCAACGCGAACCCGACGCGCCAGCGCAACCGCTGCGCGATCACCGGTCGCCCGCGTGGCACGTTCCGCCAATTTGGTTTGGCTCGCGCCAAGATCCGCGAATTGGCTTTTGCTGGTGATATCCCTGGTATCACCAAGGCAAGCTGGTAAGCAATAGGAGAACCCGAAATGAGTATGAGTGATCCTATCGCCGACATGCTGACGCGCATTCGCAATGCACAAATGGTTGAAAAAGCCGTTGTGCAAGTGCCGTCATCAAAAGTCAAAGTTGCCATTGCGCAGGTTTTGAAGGATGAGGGCTATATCGATGGCTTCTCCGTCAAGGCCAACGATGGCAAGCCCCAGTTGGAAATCGCCCTGAAGTATTACGCAGGCCGTCCGGTGATTGAGCGCATCGAGCGCGTCAGCCGCCCCGGTCTTCGTGTTTACAAAGGCCACGGCGCCATTCCCCAGGTCATGAATGGCCTTGGTGTGGCAATTGTCACGACGCCCCAGGGTGTCATGACCGATCGCAAAGCGCGCGCTACCGGTATCGGTGGCGAAGTGCTCTGCTACGTGGCCTAACGGCGGCATTGAGGAGTAACTGAAATGTCTCGTGTAGCAAAAATGCCGGTCGCCATACCTCAAGGTGTGGACGTCGCAATCAAAGATGACCAGATCAATGTCAAGGGTGCCCTTGGCGCCTTGGCGCTGGCACAAAACGCCCATGTCGTTGTGAAGAGTGATGACGGCAAGCTGACTTTTGTACCTGCGAACGAATCGCGTGAAGCCAATGCCATGAGTGGCACGATGCGTCAGCTCGTGAACAACATGGTGGTGGGTGTCACCAAAGGCTTTCAGAAGAAGCTGAACCTGGTTGGCGTGGGCTTCAAGGCACAGGCCCAGGGCGACAAGCTGAACCTCACGGTCGGCTACTCCCATCCAGTGATCATGAATATGCCTGCAGGCATCAAGGTCGAAACCCCGACGCCCACCGAAGTGGTCATCAAGGGTTCGGATCGCCAACGTGTAGGCCAGATTGCCGCTGAAGTGCGCGCAGTCCGTCCTCCCGAGCCTTACAAGGGCAAGGGCATCCGTTATTCGGATGAAAAAATCACGATCAAAGAAACCAAGAAGAAATAAGGAGCTGCATCATGTTGACCAAAAAAGAGCAGCGCCTTCGTCGTTC
>JAQGLT010000047.1 GCA_028292745.1 Polaromonas sp.
GTCACGTGTCAAGCTCGATCACGACGCTGCGCTTTCAGCTGGCAGTAGCCCTGACCATCGCCCTGGGGCATTGCCCACATTGCAGTTCAGTAAAGCTCCATCTCCGTTTATGACACAGTAAGATTAGGGCTCCCGCTCGACAAATATATAAAAATATTTGAGGATGCATTTGGATCGTCTGATCTTACGGAGCCGCTTAAAACGCAAGTTCGTACGAATATGGACGTAGTTGTCTATAAAGGGTTTTCAGTTGTTCGTTTGCGCATACCAAAACAAAGCAACCCTAGTTTCATAGGTAACCGATGTTTTTTCCGTGCCGGTTCAGCAACAATGGAAGCTACGGGTCCGCAGATCGCGGCCATATCTCGTCAATTCACAGATTGAAAAGATGCTGGAGATGGAATTAATGGGCGTGCAATTCAACCAGTTCACCAGCAAGAGGCCTAAATAGTAAGATCTTTTAAGGACGATTCAATGGACGTATTCAAACAAGCGCTCTAAGGCTATTAACCGGCGGAGGCACGATTCAATGCATACAAGGCAGTTTTGCAGGACGAGGCTGTTCTGGCAGTGTGGGGGAGAAGTACCAGGCAAAACCACTTCGTGACATGGCGCAGATTGTCAGTGTGCAAATGAAAAATGCGTGGGCTTGCGCGAAGTTCAATTTCAAACTTCTCATGCTCATTAACTGAGTGCTGAATTGTTGAGCCTTGGCTACGTCATTTACAGCAAGTTTGGCAACCCTGCGATAAGACAATTTTTCTGGGCAAATCTTGGTTTGTCCGACGTGTTGAGGATTCCAGATTTGCCTGATAAGCCTACGAATGTCAAGGCGAACTGTAGCCAGCTTCGTTAATGGCCTTCAATACTTGCTGAATGGCATCGCGCATCAGTTCGACTTCCTCCTCGTCTGCCGCGACTCTTTCTACCTCCGCAAAAGCTACTTGCTTGAGAAGCTTCACCAAGGCTGAAGCTTGTGCCTGGTTCATTGTGAGCAAAATGGATATCTGTTGTTGTGGCATGGCACTCCTTCCAAACAGTGAGGTTCAAGTTCAAACCTACCATGCTCATTAATTAAGTGCTGTATTTACTAGCATTGGCTACATGGGTTACGCCTCAAATGGTTGCCCTGTCATTAAGCTGGAATTTTTGTATTTTTTAAAATTGACCTATCCAACACTTTAGAAAACTAGAAATTCTTAGCCTGAAATCGTAAAAATGCTGAAACTGATAAAATACTGTTTTCGATACTTAGGCTAGTGTTTTGCTTGACCATGGCGGGGCCGGGAAAACTTCAAATTCCGCCATTTCAAAATATCACAAGGCTGGCTTCTATATGGCCCTTAAGCATCGTTTGGACTTTGCCTAGGCGAACCCCCTTAGGTGGCTGTTTAAGCTGCAGTAGTGGCTATGGCGAGGCCATACAATGGCTTGTTGTGACTGATTAAGTTACTGTGCCAGCGGTTCTGATGTTTATAACTGTGGCCCGGCTGATTTTGTATTTTTCGGACATGCTGGTAACCGTGTCGCCTTTGGCGAGGGCTGACAGGATAGCATCGCGGTCAGCTTCGCTGGTCTTGGCTGGCCTGCCCATGTGTGTACCTGCTGCCCTTGCCCTAGCCTGACCTGACAGGGTGCGCTCTATAAGGAGGTCACGTTCAAACTCAGCTACAGCAGCGATCACGCCCATTGTCATTTTGCCTGCAGGGCTAGTTAGGTCAACACCGCCAAGGGCCAAGCAATGAACCCGCACACCCATGCCTGCCAGTGCTTCTACTGTTGCGCGAACGTCCATAGCGTTGCGGCCAAGACGGTCTAGCTTGGTAACTACCAAAATGTCTTTGTCTTCCAACTTGTCCAGCAGCTTGCGGAAGCCTGCTCTTTCGTTTGCAGCAACTGAGCCTGAGACAGTCTCTGTGATGGTGCGTGCCTTCGTGATCTGAAAGCCTGCCTGTGCTATCTCTTGTACTTGGTTCTCTGTGTGCATACTTGCAAGCGAGACACGGCAGTAAGCAAAGACACGAGACATAGAGCCACTCCAGACTGTTAGAAAGTGGTGTTATTATATATCACACTGTTAACAAGTAGCAATGGCTATCTTTCTAACGGATCAGTCTCTGGTGTTGTTAAGTGGTCACTTGTTGGCACTTGGTAAATGCTACGTATAGGCTGCTTTTCATGCATTTCAAACTCAAACTTAGATGAGTTTTCTTGCACCGTCCAGGTAGGTTGGGTGATGCCAAAAAGAAATTCTCAAAAACGCCTTGTTAACTTGCATGGTTGCCAAGCAAACAAGTGAAACTCTATGGTGCTCTATACAAGCACTCTCCAATATCTGTGAATGACTTGAAGCCTTTACCTTGCAAATGAATTTCTTTCCTCTTAAGTTTTCTACTGTGTTGGTGTGGTAGTGCCTTTCTCTCTTAAGACGATTAGGCTAATTTCAAGTGAAAAAATTAGCAAAAGAAACATGAAAAGATACATGGTCTTTGGCTATAAGCAAAGTTCTATCTATGCACATACTTCATGTCTGCATTCTTCAACAATAGGTTCTTCCATATCAATGTAGTGGAATTCTTGACATATGTTTTCAAGACTAGTATTTGCTGGTTCATTAAAAGTAATATCTTTACGCAACACTAAAAGCTTTTTCCGGCTGATACCAAACATTTCGGCTGCTTGAGTATCGGATAAGTTGTGCTGTTTTTTGGCAGACTCACAGTTTCGAAGGAGTACGAGTTCTTCATCATGTTCTTGGTAAACACACAATATTGAATCAAGGATTCGCTTGCGCTCTTTAGAAACCTTTTGCTCAGCTTCAAGTTCTAAAAGAACCCTTTCTAATTCTGTCATTGCTGCTTCATTGTCTTCCATTAATTGGGCCGAGCTAGTAGCTTGCTTTAGTATCAAATACTCTCTGTAGAGCTGTAACGGGCTAATCATTTGTTTGACAGCTTGGCGTAACTCATGCAGAGTCTTTGCAGAGGCAATAGCTGATCGTTGTAGGCGTAAGCTATCAATCTTGAATCTCTTAGAACCGAACTCACTGGCTTCGACTCGATCACTAATCGATGCAGTCCATAGGGTTAATTTTTGAGCATCAATAAATTCCTGATGGTCAGATGGCTCTGTCTTTTTTAAATTGAAACCATCTGACAAAATTTGATCAATGTAATTTTCAATATCTGTATTGTCGTAACTAATGCGAACCTTGGTAGAGGTTTCTGCCAATTTCTTGTGGATTTGCTTGTTCAATCGTATAAGAGAAAGGCGTCGTGCTTTTAACTCTGTTGATGAAAGATTGTCAGGGTTGCAACTGATGTCACTAAGTTTTATTAAGAGGTCATCAATAACAGTGTGCTTAATGATGTTGCGAGAATCAATACTCATTGTTTAGTTGCACCATGCAGGTTAAATAGCAATTGATTTGGCATACTTGTTTGATCTCCTTTTAGTTTTGGGACGTAAAAAAGCGCCTCCTTTTTGGCAATAAAGCCGGATAGGTAGGCGCTCAAATAGCGTACGAATTGTGGACACACCTATGGTAAAAGTCGTGCTAGAGGCATTGTAACATGTTTGTTACTTTTTCAGGTGCGTATCTTTAATAATTGATGCACTAGCATGATAGGTGTATAGTTTTTGCCACAGCATTAAATGCACCGCCAATATGTTGTGAGAAAACGGCTGAATGCTTTTCTAAGGGGTAAGTATGTACAAGCTTCAAACGGCGCGTTTTAGCCTCCATACTCCACCCGAAAGGCATTAACTAGCGTAGTTACTTCTTACTCAGTTGCGATAAGAGAAAATGTGGCTCAGTCAACCAAGCTTCTTTGCCAGTGCTTGTGCATTGGGATGGTAGTAGCGCTTCAACATTTGAATGCTGCTGTGGCCTGTGACAGCAGCTAGTTCAATGACGTTGGGTAACTTGTCAGCCATGCGGCTTGTGGCGGTATGTCTGAGGTCGTGGAAACGCAGTCCTTTAATACTTGCTCTTGTCGTGGCTCTCGTAAACGCTGCTGCCACTGTCTGAGCCGCAATGCTGAAGACTGGCCCATCAGAACAATTTGTTAGAGATGCCAGCACCACCACTGCAACAGATGACAGTGGCACTAGGCGTGGACATCCGTTCTTCGAAGTTGGCAGGTATGCAGTCTGTTCTGCAAGACTCACATGTTCCCATCTAAGTGCCAGCAGTTCACCACGACGCATGGCTGTGTGGAGTGCAAGCTGGACAAGCGGAAGCATTTCAGGGTTGCGTCTGCCAGTGGGTGCAACTGCCGCAAGTAGCCTTCTTTCCTCGTCAGTGGAAAGCACTCGTGTGCGTCCTGGCGGTGTAGGCGGCTTCTTGACCAGCAGGCACGGGTTATTCACCGTGACGCCCCATTCACGCCTTGCATGATTGATGACACTGGACAGCAGCGAAAGGTCGCGGATTACTGCGCCAGCCTGCACACCCTTAAGCCTTTCGTCTCGGAAGCCTCCCACGATGGCAGGCGACAATTTCGCCATGCTGTAACCTGCCATCTTTGTACGCTTGAGCGCATTGATACGAATGACTTCATCAAGATGGCCGCGCTTCGTAGGTGAGACTTCTTTTGCGTAACGCAAAAGGGCATCACTCAGCAGCATCTTGTCTGCATCACAGCGTGACTGATAGCCGCCGCCATCCATTGCGCTTTCAATTTGCCTCGCCCATTTCTGAGCCTCACTTCGGCTTGTAAAACTTTTCACCTCAGCCGGATAGCCTTCACGAAGCACACGTGCTTGCCACTTACCGGAACGTTGTCGAATCGATGCCATTTACGCCTTCACTTGGACAGGCGTTGGACAAGATTGAGTTTTTTGAGGTTTTATCCCGTTACGGGGCTTGCCAGACGATCAGCAGCTTGCCGCAAATGATCGATGCTAAGAAGAAAAATTTCTTAACAATCAACCGCTTACAAAACTCCCCGACTTTCCGCCATGCTTTTCCAGCACCTTCACATCGGTGATCGTCATGCCCCGGTCCGCCGCCTTGCACATGTCGTAGATCGTCAGCAGGGCGATGTTGACGGCTGTCAGTGCCTCCATCTCGACCCCGGTGGGGCCGACGGTTTCCACGGTTGCGGTACAGCGCATGCTGGCAGATTCAGCATCATTCAAGTCTCTGGCGTAGGCAGAGTCTGTGTCTTCAGCTATAAATTCAATAGCTACACGGGTCAGCGCCAGCGGATGGCACAGCGGAATCAGGTCGCTGGTCTTTTTGGCGGCCATGATGCCGGCGACGCGGGCAATGCCGAGGACATCGCCCTTCTTGGCATGGCCCGCCAAAATCAGGGCCAGCGTTGCCGGCTGCATGGCGATGCGGCCCTGCGCGACGGCAATGCGGTGGGTGGCTGGCTTGGCCGCGATATCGACCATGTGGGCTTGGCCCTGGGCGTCAAAATGGGTGAGGGGCGAGGAAGCGGATATCGTCATGCTGATACAGAACCTTTACAAGTATGCTTCATCATAAGAGCTTGCCCGCGCGTCCCTCTACACCTGAAGGTAACTGCTTTTGACTCCCTTGCCCCGCCCTGAGAACGCCTCGCCGCAGAGGCGCCATCGCGCAAGCCGGCTAATGCTGGCGCTGATGCTTTCGCTCGCGGCCTCTTCGATTTCTCTGGCGCAAAGCCCCGGCGCTGCAGCCGGCAGGGGCGCGGGCGCATTGCCGTCGCTGGGCGATACGTCCGAGCTGTCGGCGGCTGCCGAGCGCCGCATTGGCGACCGCATTGCCGTGAGCATCTACCGCGATCCCGACTATGTCGATGACCCGGTGCTGGGCGACTACCTGCAAAGCATCTGGCAGCCGCTCCTGGCCGCGGCGCGCGCGCGCGGCGAACTGTCGGCCGAACTCGATGAGCGATTTTCCTGGGAGGTGTTCTTGATCCGCGACCGCAGCATCAATGCGTTTGCCTTGCCGGGCGGTTATTTCGGCATGCACCTGGGCTTGATTGGCGCGCTGGCCAGTGCCGACGAGATGGCCGCGGTGCTTGCGCATGAGCTGAGCCATGTCACGCAGCGGCATATTTCGCGGCTCATGACCCAGCAGTCAAAGCAGGCGCCGTGGATGATCGCGGCAATGGTGCTGGGCGCGCTGGCGGCCAGCAAGCACCCCAATGCGGGCTCGGCTGCCATGGTGGGGGGGCAGGCGCTCGCGATGCAGGGACAGCTGAATTTTTCACGCGACATGGAGCGCGAGGCGGACCGGGTCGGTTTTGGCGTGATGAGCGATGCCGGTTACGCCAGCCGGGGCGTATCCAGCGTGTTCGACAAGCTGCAGCAGGCCGGCCGGCTCAACGACAGCGGCGCTGCTTTTCCCTATTTGCGCTCGCATCCGCTGAACACCGAGCGCATTGCCGAGGCGCAAGCCCGGCTGCAGCTCCCAGCAGGTGCGGGCAAGGCCTCGGCCGAGAAACAGGCGGACGAGGGCAGGGCGCAATTGCTCCACGCCATGATGGCGGCGCGCGCCCGTATCCTGGCCGTTCCCGGCGTGGACAGCCTGCGCACCATGCTTTCTGACGCCAGGCGCAGGGCGGCTGCGCTGCCAGTGCCTGCAGCCACTGCATCCCCTTCGGCTGCGGCGATTCGCGATGCGGGCAGTTTGTATGGCGGCGCTTTCGCGGCGGCCCAGCTGCGTGATTTCGCGGCCGCGCGCGGCTTGCTGGCGCCGCTCAGGACGCTTGCCGCCGACCTGCCGGACGCCAGCAGGGCTGTGGAGCTGCTGGCGATCGAAATTGACTTGCTGGAAGGCAAGACTCCGGCTTCCGCCGCGACGGCGGACATTGGAAAAGCCCGCTTCCGTGGCGAACTGCTGCTGCAGGCGAAGGCGCTGATGGCTGCGAATCGGGCACCCGATGTGTCGCAGGCGCTGCAGACCTGGGTGGCCGAGCATCCCAAGGACGCCATGGCCTGGCAACTGCTGGCGGTGGCCTACGGCCAGCAAAACCAGCCGGTGCGAGCGATTCGCGCCGATGCGGAAAGCCGCGCAGCCCAACTGGACTACACCGGCGCGCTGGACCGCTTCAAGGCGGCTCAGGGCCTGCTGCGCAACAGTGCGGGCAGCGCCGATTACGTCGAAGGCTCGATCATCGACACCCGCACGCGGCAGGTCGAGTCAATCCTTAAAGAGCAAGCGCTCCAGGACAAAGTCGATCGCTAGCTGCAAGACCGAATAAATGAGCGAACCGATCAAGGCCGCGCCGAAACCGGTGACGCTCAGCCCGCTGACCAGGCCTGCGGCTGCCCAGAACATCAGGGCGTTGACAACGAACAGGAAGAGGCCGAGGGTCACCACGGTCACCGGCAGCGTCAGCAACACCAGGATGGGGCGCACCACCATGTTCAGTGCGCCCAGCACGGCCGCGGCGATCAGCGCCCCGGTGAAGCTGGTCACCACCACGCCCGGATAAAGGTAAGCCACGGCCAGCAGGGCCGCGGCGCTCAGGAGCCAGTTAAGAATGAGTTTCATGGCCAAAGCGTAACATCCCGCGAAAGCTTCAGACTTTGCGCCGCCGGGCCGCCGATGGCGACCGGACCTGGGCAATGGCGCAGTAGCACGGATGCCGTGCAGCTGCGCCTGGCAAGCGATGCGGCCTGCCCTTACATCGTGCCGCCTGTACTACGGGTTCAGCGGGTACGGCGCGGCCCGTTTCATTGGGCCAGCATTTCGTCATCGACGCCGCTGCGTTTCAATTTGGCGCGCCGCGTGGCCCACCATCCCGCACCCAGCACGCCGGCCACGGCCACGGCATAGGTCAGCCATTCGGCCGTGGTATGCAGGGCTTGCGCCGATGGCAACGCGCCCGGACCGCCATAAACCGGGTCCAGCAGCTTTTCGCCCACGATCATCTTGGCCGCCGTCAACGCCAGCACGGCCGCCCCCACCTTGATGATGGCGGGAAAGCGCTCGACCAGCTTGAGCACCATGGTGCTGCCAAACACCACGATTGGCACGCTCACAAGCAAGCCGATGACGACCAGGTCAAACGAGCCATGCGCGGCGCCGGCAACGCCCAGCACGTTGTCAATGCCCATCAGGGCATCGGCCACGACAATGGTCTTCATGGCGCCCCAGAAGGTGCTGGCGACCGGGCCGTCATGCGCCTTGTCGTCCTGATCGGCCAGAAGCTTGTAGGCAATCCAGAGCAGGCCCAGGCCGCCAACCAGCATCAGGCCAGGAATTTGCAACAGCCACACCACACCAATCGTCATGACCGAGCGCACCGCGATCGCTCCGGCAGCGCCCCAGGCAATGGCTTTTTTCTGCAGATGCGGCGGCAGGTTGCGCGCGGCCAGCGCAATCACAATGGCATTGTCTCCGGCAAGGACCAGGTCAATCAGGATGATCGCCAGCAAGGCGGACCACCAGGGGGCGGTAAATAATTCCATAGCGCACACTTTCAGAAGCAAGTTTCAACATGAAAATTCGGACGGACGAATTTCCGGCTTGGTGAAACCTGGGAAGTCTGGCGAGGAATGAATGCGCAGGAATTAAAAATCCCGCCGACGCCTCGATCAAACCTGCTCAGGTTTCATCGAAGGTCTGGCTCGACATGCAGCTTTTGCTGAATGTCCAACAAGCCGGAAGCGTGCGCTTCGTATTGACGACTTGTTGAGCGCTGTTGCTGAAGGTGGGTTGTTCAACGCACCCGGCAAAGCAGGGAGTTACTCCCCTTCGGTCAGGGATTGGACAATAAAAACCGCTTTTGCACAATGGCCGGGCTTTCTTTGTGCCTTTATTTCTGTGCCTTTCCTGCCGGTCTGATGAAACGACCGACTGGCACATAATCAAATGCTTTTTCACCGACCCGGCGCTGTCCGCACTGCCCGCTTGTTCCTCCCATGCCCGGCATCCATATCACCGACATCGAAGCCGCCATCAACCATTGGCGCGGCAAAGCCCCCTCATGCGATGGCCTGACGCTGGCGCCCCCGGTGCGTGCCCTGGCCGAGGTGTATGCGCTGATGGTTTTTCATCATGAGGACCAGGCCGATGACGCCACGTTTCCGCCCGATGCGCTGGCCGCCTGGACCGACTGGTACGACACCACGGCCGATACGCCCTGCATTGCCATCTGCTCGACCAGCCAGGGCGATGAATCCTGCAAGGGTTGCGGCCGCACATTTCATGAAGTGCAGCATTGGCTGGCGATGACACCGGTTGAAAAGCGCGGCGTTTGGCGGCGCATTACCCTGGAAGCGTCCGCCTGGCGCTTTGGCCGCTATGCCGATCGGGCGCTGGAGAAAAAAAGGTAGCCGGCTACGGCTGGTTATGCATGAAATCGACCTGTAGCGCTTATCAACCGTGCGCGGGCAGCTATTGATTTAAGAGCGCTACATTCCCGCTGCTGCGCTACACTGCCACCATGCTTCGCTTGACCCATGCCCCTAACATTGCCATTGCCGCGCTGTGGGTGGATGCCTTGCAGCAGGCCGGCTATTCGGCCAGCGTGCAGCGCTATTTCCTGGGCAGCGTGGCCGGCGAGTTGCCGCCCGATCAGTGCCAGCCGGAAGTCTGGATCACCAATGACGAAGAGGAAACCGGCGCACGCGCCTTGCTGACGGCGCTGCAGAACATGCCGCAGCGGCGCTGGCGCTGCCGGTGCGGGGAAATGGTCGAAGGCGGGTTCGAGCAGTGCTGGCACTGCGGCCGGCCGATCCCGACAGACCTGGTGTAGGGCCGGCGCACCTGGGCTGCTAAAGCAGGGGTGCAGCCCGCCCAGCTACCTCCTACACCCGCCTGGCCAGTTCCGCCGCCATGCCGGTGTAGCCGCCGGGCGTCAGCGCCAGCAGCCGGTCTTTTTCTGCAGCGGGTATTTCCAGCGAGCGGATCAGGCCGTGCAGGTCCTCGGGCCTGACGGTCTTGCCGCGCGTGACTTCCTTGAGCTTTTCATAAGCGCCCTGCACACCATAGCGGCGCATCACCGTCTGGATCGGCTCGGCCAGCACCTCCCAGGAGGCGTCCAGGTCGTCGGCCAGCGCTTCGTTGTTGAGTTCGAGCTTGCCCAGCCCGACGCACAGCGAGTTGTAGGCCAGCACGGCGTAGCCCAGCGCCACGCCCATGTTGCGCAGCACGGTCGAGTCGGTCAGGTCGCGCTGCCAGCGGCTGATGGGCAGCTTTTCGCTCATGTGGCGCAGCAGCGCGTTGGCAAGGCCCAGGTTGCCCTCGGCGTTTTCAAAGTCAATCGGGTTGACCTTGTGCGGCATCGTCGAGGAGCCGATTTCGCCTTCCTTCAGGCGCTGCTTGAAGTAGCCGAGGCTGACATAACCCCAGATGTCGCGCGCCAGATCGATCAGGATGGTGTTGGTGCGGGCCACCGCGTCGAACAGCTCGGCCATGTAGTCGTGCGGCTCGATCTGGATGCTGTAGGGCTGGAATGTCAGGCCCAGGCCCAGCGGCTCGGGCGTTTCGATGACATGGCGGCTGAACGCCTCCCAGTCGAAGTCGGGCCAGGCGGCCAGGTGCGCGTTGTAATTGCCCACGGCGCCGTTCATTTTCGCCATCAGCTGGATGCCGGCAATTTTTTCACGCGCGCGGTCCAGGCGCACCACCACGTTGGCGATTTCCTTGCCCACGGTGGTCGGGCTGGCAGTCTGGCCATGGGTGCGGCTGAGCATGGGCACGCCGGCATGCTCATGCGCCATCTGGCGCAGCCGGTCGATCACCTTGTCCAGCGCCGGCAGCACGACCTGCTCGCGGCTGCTTTTGAGCTGCAGCGCCTGGCTGGTGTTGTTGATGTCTTCGCTGGTGCAGGCGAAATGCACGAATTCGCTGGCGGCCTGCAGCTCGGGCCGGGCCTCGAATTTGGATTTGATCCAGTATTCCACGGCCTTTACGTCGTGGTTGGTGGTTTTTTCGATGGTCTTGATGGCCACCGCATCGGCTTCGGAGAAGTTCTTGACAAGGCCGAGCAGATAGGTGCGGGCGCCGGGGCTCAGCGGCTTGAATTCGGCGAACCGGGCATCCGACAGGGCGATGAACCAGGCGATTTCGACCTGCACCCGGCGGTGCATATAGCCTTGCTCGGACATCAGCGGGCGCAGGGTGGCAAGTTTGGCGGCGTAGCGGCCGTCCAGCGGCGACAGGGCGTTAATGGGTGAAAAGCTCATGGCCGTGATTGTAGGCGGCGCTGCTCCGCGCCCTGCCGGTGCGCGGCAAACCGGACCGGTGCGCCGCAAAGCCCCGCAGTCGGCTTGACTCGATAGAATGCATTCTCCCAGACCACGACCAGAAGCCCCTTCCAATCATGAAACTCATCGGATCCGCCACCAGCCCCTATGTACGCAAGGTGCGCATTGTGATGGCAGAAAAAAAGCTCGACTACCAGTTTGTACTGGAAGATGTCTGGGCAGAAAACTCGACCATGAGCAACTCCAACCCGCTGGGCAAGGTGCCGTGCCTGGTGATGGAGGCGGGCGAAGCCATATTCGATTCACGCGTGATTGTCGAATACCTGGACACGCTGTCGCCGGTAGGCAAGCTGATTCCGCCGCAGGGCCGCGAGCGTGCCGAGGTCAAGACCTGGGAGGCGCTGGCCGATGGCGTCATGGATGCGGCCTTGCTGGCCCGGCTCGAAGCCACCTGGTCCGAACGCAGCCCGCAACAGCGTTGCGATGCCTGGATAGCGCGGCAATTGGGCAAGATCGGCACGGCGCTGCACGCGATGAGCAAGGGGCTGGGCGACAAGCCTTATTGCAGCGGCGTGCATTTCAGCCTGTCGGATGTGGCCGTAGGCGCGGCGCTGGGCTACCTGGATTTTCGGTTTCCTGAAATCCAGTGGCGTGAAACCCACCCCCGGCTGGACAAGCTGTACGAAAAACTCGCGCTGCGGCCCAGTTTTGTGGAAACCCAGAGCAGTTGACGCTGTGCAAAGCCAGAGCTGGCGACGCTGACCTTCAAAAGCGTATGGCGCATCCGCCGCCGCTGCGGGGCAGGCCCGAAGAAAAATGCTGCGAAGCGTCCCGAAACGAAAAAAGGGAGGGAGGAGTAAAACCGCTTCGGGTGGGCAGTCTCGCCGCATGACGGCGAGAAGGACTTCGCAACAGTAAAACTGGTTTTACCGTGTGACTGGCCTGCTGTGCGGGCGCCACGCGGTCGGTATCAATCAGAGCGGTTGCCGATCACCGGAGTTCCACAAATCCGGTGGAACCGATCGGTAAAGTTTTGTGAACGACAAGCCCCGGACGGCTGCGGTCATGGCCGGGCCAGCTGCTTTTCAATTTCAGCGACAAACCTGGCGCTGCCCGGCTCGGTCATGGAATTGAAGGCGGTCACCTCCGTGCCGTCGCGCGAAATGATGTATTTGTAGAAGTTCCACCGTGCCGGTGTGCCGGTCCTGGCGGCAAGCTGCCTGAACAGTGGGCTGGCATCCTTGCCGCTGACGATGGTTTTGGTGAACATCGGAAATTTCACGCCAAAGGTGTTTTCGCAAAAATCGGCAATTTCCTTGTTGCTGCCGCTTTCCTGTGAAAAGTCATTCGACGGAAAGCCCAGCACCACCAGGCCGCGGCCCTGGTACTTGTCATGCAGCATTTCCAGGCCCTTGTATTGCGGAGTAAAGCCGCAAAAGCTGGCGGTGTTGACCACCACCACGACCTTGCCGCCGTACTGGCAGAGCGACTGCGGCTTTTCGTCCTGCAGGCGCAGCACGGTCTGCTGCAGCAGGGCGGGGCAGGGCGCCGCGGCAGCCGCCGCAGGCGTATGGGCCCCGGCCGCCCGTGCCGGTGAAGCGGCCAGCGCGGCGACGGTGGCCATTGCCCATGCGGTGAAAGTAAGAGAAAAAGCGTTCATGGCTGGCTCGCATAAATAAAGAAGGGGACTGACCGGCTGCCGAGTCGCACAGCCCGCCGCGACGGGCGGCTGCGGGAAATACCAAGGTTACTACGCAAAAGTGCCGCTGCCGGATTCAGCTTCAGGCGTCAAGCGCTGAGTTGACGCGAAAACACCGGGCGCTTGCCGAAAGCAACTGGCCCAAAGCGACTGGCGGTTTCGTCTGTCAATGCTTCTGAAAGCGCGCTCCTAAAATCCGATGTCAGGCCAACGCCCGAACCACATCCAGCACAGGCTGGCTCGCGTACCTGTTCCAGACGAAGGAGTTCTCTCATGCTTTACCCCGAATTGTTCAAACAGCTAGAAGCCGTCCGCTGGGACATGGACAAGGACATTCCCTGGGCCAGCTTTGACGCCACGCGGCTCACCGACGAGCAGGCCCAGACCATCAAGATGAACGCGATCACCGAATGGTCGGCCTTGCCGGCGACCGAGATGTTCCTGCGCGACAACCGGGGCGACAGCGACTTTTCGGCCTTCATGTCGATCTGGTTCTTCGAGGAACAAAAGCACTCGCTGGTGCTGATGGAGTACCTGCGCCGTTTCCGCCCCGCGCTGGTGCCGACCGAGGCCGAACTGCACGAGGTGCGCTTCGAGTTCGAGGCCGCGCCGCCGCTGGAAACCCTGATGCTGCATTTTTGCGGCGAGATTCGCCTGAACCACTGGTACCGCTGCGCCAGCGACTGGCACACCGAGCCGGTCATCAAGCAGATCTACACCCGCCTGAGCCAGGACGAGGCGCGCCACGGCGGCGCCTACCTGCGCTACATGAAGCGCGCCATCGGCCAGTCGGGCCTGGCGGCCAAGGCCGCTTTCGCCAAGGTCGGCGTGCTGATGGCCAGCGCCCGGCGCACCTCGCAGGCGCTGCACCCCACCAACCTGCATGTCAACAAAGCGCTGTTTCCGCGCGACACCATCCAGAGCCGCCTGCCCGACCCCGAGTGGCTGGAGCACTGGCTCGACACCCAGATCAAGTTTGACGCGGTGTGGGAAACCCGCGTGGTGGACCGCATCCTGCACAATCTGGGCCTGCTGCTGGACCAGCCGATCAAGACGGTGCAGCAGCTCAACCACTACCGCAAGGAACTCGGCCGGCAGATGGCCGCGTCCCTGGTGCCAACCCCCCTTTCACCAGCCGCATGAACCCCCCCTCGTTTCTCGACAAGATCGCCGCCCGCGGCGAAGCCCAGGCCCGCGTGGCCGCGCTGGCGCCCCCCGTGGTGTTCACCAACGGCGTGTTCGACGTGCTGCATTGCGGCCATGCCACCTATCTGGCCCAGGCCCGCCAGCTCGGCGCCAGCCTGGTGGTGGCCCTGAACACCGACGCATCGGCCCGCCGCCTGGGCAAGGGCCCGGAGCGCCCGCTCAACCGCGAGGAAGACCGCGCCGTGCTGATCGCCGCGCTCGAATCGGTCAGCCTGGTGACCTGGTTCGACGAGGACACGCCCCTGGAGCTCATCACCGAGGTCAAGCCCGACGTGCTGGTCAAGGGCGGCGACTACGACATGGACACACTGGCCGAAACGGCGGTGGTGAAAGCCTACGGCGGGCAGGCGCTGGCGATTCCGTTTGTCGAGGGCTATTCGACGACGGCGCTGGTGAAGAAGATTCGCGGAAGTTCTTCGGCGGGGTGAGTTTTGCTATTGAGTTAATAGCTAATGACGCATAGCCAGATTGCGCTGAAGGCTGCTTTCATTCTTTAGATGCCCCGCCAACAGGTTTAACAGTGCCGAGGTTTCCGAGTGACAGGCGCCGGAATTGATTTTTCGTCTCAACGATAAGTTGCCGCTGACCTGGAAACCTTGACATTCGGGAAACCCGATGTTTCCAGGAAACGTTTAACAACATTCTCGGGTGTCACGTGCTTCGGGCCCAGCACGATTTGTTCGATGACATGCTCGTCGATTTTTAGTTTTATTTCCATGAACGGAACCAGCCGGTTGCCTTTGGGATGAAACTTGCCCTTAAAAGGCAGCTGTGGATTGAAGGTCGACAGCAGCCGCCATTCACCTTCCTCCTTAAAAGCTTCAGACTTGAGCAGGAACAGTTTTTGAGACAGATCCATGACAGGACCTATACGCGCTCTTTCGTGGTCTCTTAATCTTGCATAGTTATTAACACCCTCTGCTCCAAGCACCTTTGCGAATTGGTCAATTGCCGGTTTCACCAAGCGCTCGTGGGACGCCGGATCGTAGTCAATCTCTTCAAGCCTCAGGTCGCCAAACCCGTCGGGTTTTAGTTCTGCCGTCAACTTTTTCAAATAGGGCTTGGAAAAGCCGATGCACAAGCCCGCCCCATCGTCTGCATAGCCGCGCCACTGGCTTAGGCGGTCGTCCCATTGGGACAGGCAGAACCCTAGCGCATCGTTCCCTTTTTCCATCTCAACGACTTGTCTTAATAAATCGTTCGGTCCTCCTTGCCCTGGCGCTATTGATTTTCCAATCGTCTGTCCAACAAGTTTGCCTTCCATCGAATCATTCGACAGCGACAGGGAGGAAAGCCGGATGGAGTTCGATTCGACGATGGCGTGAAAGGATGCTGTGGAGCAATAGTGAAACAAGCAATCGTTGTGGGTCATGGGCACGTCTGCAAAATTTTCCATGGCTTCAATGTAGTGCAGAGCTTGAACTCACCTGCAGTTTCGACCATCAATGCACTGCATTCACAGCCTTCGCTGGCATTGGTTCCACCGGCTTCCCGCTCATCTTTGCAACCATGCGCCTGATGAACCCCTCCAGGTCATCCATATACGTAAACACCGCCGGCACCACCAGCAAGCTCAGCACCGTCGAGGTGATCAGCCCGCCGATCACGGCGACCGCCATCGGCGAGCGAAAGCTCGAATCGGCCGCGCCGAAGCCCAGCGCAATTGGCAGCATGCCCGCGCCCATGGCCAGCGTGGTCATGATGATGGGCCGCGCCCGCTTGTGGCAGGCATCAAGCAGCGCGTCCTTGCGGCTCATGCCGGCCACCACCGGCTGGCCGTCGCTGCCGTCGTTGCCGCGCCGCGCCACGATGGCGTACTCGACCAGCAAAATCGAGTTCTTGGTGGCGATGCCCATCAGCATGATCAGGCCGATCAGCGAGGGCATCGAAAAGCTCTTGTCGGCGATCAGGAGGCCGACGAAGGCGCCGCCTAGTGAAAGCGGCAAGGCGGCCAGAATCGTCACCGGATGCAAAAAGTCCTTGAACAGCAGCACCAGCACGATGTAAATGCACAGCACCCCCGTCAGCATGGCCAGGCCGAAGCTGGCGAACAGCTCGCCCATGACCTCGGCGTCGCCGATTTCCACCACCTTCACGCCGGCCGGCAGGTTTTTCACCGACGGCAGTTCCTGCACGGCTTTCGTCACGTCGCCCAGCGGCAGGCCGGACAGCTCGATCTCGAAGTTGACGTTGCGCGAGCGGTCGTAGCGGTCGATGATGGCCGGGCCGCTGGCGATCTCCAGCGTGGCGACCTGGCCAAGCATGACCGGCCCCCGGGCGCCCGGCACCGACAGGCGCTCCAGCACGCTCAGGTCCTGCCGCGCCGCGTCGGCCAGCTTGACCACGATGGGCACCTGGCGCTCGGACAGGTTGAGCTTGGGCAGCGCCACGTCGTAGTCGCCCAGCGTGGCGATGCGCAGGGTTTCGCCAATCGCGCTGCTCGTCACGCCCAGGTCGGCGGCGCGGGCAAAGTCGGGCCGCACGGCGATCTCGGGGCGGATCAGGCTGGCGCTGGAGGCCACGCTGCCCAGGCCGGGAATGGAGCGCAGGTCTTTTTCCACCGCGCGGGCGGCGGCCTGCAGCGCCAGCGGGTCCTCGCTGGTCAGCACCAGGATGTACTTTTCGCCCGAGCCGCCCAGCCCGACCTTGCTGCGCACGCCGGGCAGTTGCTCCAGCACGCCGCGCATCTGGTTCTCGATGCCCTGCTTGCGCGGCCGGTCGCCGCGTTCGCTCAGCAGCACCGTCAGCGTGGCCTTGCGGGTCTCGGCCGCGCCGGAGCCGGCGAACGGGTCGCTGCCCGCCGTGCCGCCGCCAATCGTGGTGTACACGCTGCGCACATGCGCAACCTTTGAAATCAGCAGCCTTGCCTGCTCGGCGGCTGCCTCGGTCTGCTTCAGGCTGCTGCCGGGCTGCAGCTCCAGGTACACCTGCGTCTGCGAGTTGTCGTCGGGCGGAATGAAGCCGGTCGGCAGCAGCGGAATCAAGAGGATCGAGCCGATGAAAAACAGCGTCGCCATGACCATGGTGACCACGCGGTGCTTCAGGCACCAGGCGGCGGCGCGCATGTACACCTTCAGCCAGCCGGGCTCCTTGTGGTCGCCGACGATGGGCTTGAGCAGGTAGGCCGCCATCATGGGCGTCAGCACCCGCGCCACGACGAGCGAGGCCATCACGGCCAGCGCGGCGGTCCAGCCGAACTGCTTGAAGAACTTGCCGGCGATGCCGCTCATGAAAGCGGTCGGCAGGAACACCGCGACCAGTGTGAAGGTGGTGGCGACCACCGCCAGGCCGATCTCGTCGGCCGCTTCCATCGCGGCCTGGTACGGCGTCTTGCCCATGCGCAGGTGGCGCACGATGTTCTCGACCTCGACGATGGCATCGTCCACCAGGATGCCGATGACCAGCGACAGCGCCAGCAGCGTGATGACGTTGATCGAAAAGCCCAGCAGCTGCATGCCGATGAAGGCCGGAATCACCGACAGCGGCAGCGCCACGGCCGAAACAAAGGTGGCGCGCCAGTCGCGCAAAAACAGCCACACCACCAGCACCGCCAGAATCCCGCCTTCGTAGAGCAGATGCATCGAGCCGTCGTATTCCTCCTGCACCGGCTGCACGAAGTTGAAGGCCTCGGTCAGTTCCAGGTCGGGGTGCTGGGCCTTGAGGTCGGCCAAAGCCGCCTGCACCGCCGCGCCGACGGTGACCTCGCTCTCGCCCCGGCTGCGCGCGACTTCAAACCCGACGACCGGCTTGCCGTCGAGCAGCGCGGCCGAGCGCGGCTCGGACACGGTGTCGCTGACGGTGGCCACGTCGCTCAGGCGAATCCGGCGGCCATCGCCCAGCGCCAGCTCCAGCGCGCCCAGCTCCTGCGCCGACTTGACGGTGGCCAGCGTGCGCACCGGCTGCTCGCTGCCCCCTAAGTCGGTGCGCCCGCCCGCGCTTTCCGTCTGCACCTGCTTGAGCTGGCGCGAGATGTCGGCGGCCGACGCCCCCAGCGCCTGCAGCTTGGACGCATCCAGCGCCACCCGCACCTCGCGTGTCACGCCGCCGACGCGGTTGACCGCGCCCACGCCGCGCACCGCCAGCAGCTTGCGCGAAATGTCGTTGTCGACGAACCACGACAGCGCCTCGGCGTCCATGCGGCTGGAGGCAATGGTGAAGGCCAGGATGGGCTGGCCGGCCAGATCGACCTTGGTGACGACCGGGTCGCGCACGTCGGCGGGCAGGTCCGAGCGCACGCGGGCGACGGCCGAGCGCACATCGTCCACCGCCTCCTGCACCGGCTTTTCCAGGCGGAATTCGGCGGTGAGGGTCACGCCGCCGTCCTGCACCCTGGTCATGATGTGCTTGAGGCCCTGCACCGTGGCGATCGAGTTCTCCAGCTTGCGGGCGACCTCGGTTTCCAGCTGCGCGGGCGCCGCCCCCGGCAGCGAGGCCGAGACGCTGACCGTGGGCAGGTCGATGTCGGGGAAGTTCTGCACCTTCATCGCGTTGAACGACAGCATGCCGCCGAAGGTCAGCAGCACGAACAGCATCACCGCCGGAATCGGGTTCTTGATCGACCAGGACGACACGTTCATGACGCTGCTCCTGATTTAATAGCTGACTGCGCAGGCGCCGATTGCGCTGGAGGCTGATTTGGCTTGATTTCCTCGGCCAGGCGCACCAGGTCGCCGTCGTTCAGGAAGCCGGCGCCGTTGACCACGATGCGCGCCTCGGGGGCCAGGCCCGACACGACCTCGACCCGCTCGCCGGCCAGCCGCCCGGTCTGCACCTTGCGCTGGCTGACCCGGTTGCCCTCGCCCAGCTGGAACACGTAGTTGAAGCCGTCGCGCACCACCAGCGCGCGCTGGGGGATCGTCAGCGCGTCGGTGGCGCCGAGTTCGAACTCGCCCCTGGCAAACATGCCAGCCTTGGCCGGCGAATCCTGTCCGGCCGACGCCGGCAGATCGACATACACCAGCGCCGTGCGCGTCTGCGGATCGACGCTGGGCGCGACCATGCGCACGCGGCCTTTCAGCTCCCCGCCGCTGGCCGGGTGGACGCTCGCCGGCGTGCCGGCCTTGATGCGGCCCAGCTCGGCCGAGGTGACCTCGGCGCGCCACTCCAGCCGGCCCTGGCGGATCATGCGGAACAGCTCGACGCCGCTGCCCACCACCGAGCCGACGGTGGCGCTGCGCGCCGAGATCACGCCGCTGTCGGGCGCCAGCACCTGTGTCTGCCGGCCGCGCAGCTGCTGCGCGCCCAGCACCGCCTGCGCCGCCTGGGCGCGCGCCTTGGCGGTGCTCTCAAGCGTCAGGTACTGGTTGATCTGCTGGGCGCTCAGCGCGCCCGAGCTTTGCAGGCTGCGCGCCCGCTCGGCGTTGGCGGCGGCGTCGGCGGCGTTGGCCTGCGCCTCCAGCACACTGGCGCGCGCCTGGGCCACGTCGGCCTGCACGCTTTCGCTGGAGAACGTCGCCAGCACCTGGCCGGCCTTGACCACGTCGCCGACGTTGACACGCACCTCCGTCAGCCGCAGGCCGCTTGACTCGGAGCCGATGACGGCCTCCTGCCAGGCGGCGATGTTGCCGTTGGCCGCCAGCCTGATCGGCAGGCGGGTGGTTTCGGGCGCGGCGACGCTCACGGTGAGCGCCGGCTTGGGCGCTGCAGCCTTGCCCTGGCCGGCGCTGGCGGCAGCGGCCGCTTCCTGCCGGGCCGGCGCGAAAAGGTAGTAGCCGCCAGCGGCAAGGGCGAGCACGGCGGCGACGCGGAGGACGGATCGGATGGCGGTTTTTTTCATTTTTTTAAATCAGTCAGGAAAGCCAAAGTACCCAGGTAAACAATCAAAAGCGGCTTGAAGCCCTTCAAGCGGCTAGGGCGCTGGCGCCGAGGCAGGTCCGCCCGCGCTGGCGGCGGGCGGCGCCAGCGCCGGCGTCCAGCCGCCACCCATGGCGCGGTAGAGCGCCACGCCGGCGGTGCGGCGCTCCAGCTGCAGCGACACCAGGCTGGTTTCGGCGGCCAGCAGGCTGCGCCGGGCATCCTCCAGGGTGACCAGGCTGGCCAGGCCGCTTTGGTAGAGCGCCTCGGTGCCGGTGAAGGCGGCGCGGTAGCCGGCCACCGCCGCCTGGGCATCGCCCTGGCGCGCCTGGCTGCCTTGCAGGTTGACCAGCGCTTCCTCGACCTCGCGCACCGCCTGGCGCACCTGGGCGCGGTAGCGTGCGGCGGCTTCCTCGTAGCGCGCCTGGGCCGCCTCGGCATCGGCAACGCGCCGGCCGCCGTCGAACAGCGGCAGGCTCAGGGCCAGCGGGCCGATGGTCCAGCTGTCCAGCCCGATGCTGGCGCCGCCGCTGCGCACCTGCGCCGTGACGATGCTGCCCGACAGCCCCAGGCGGGGGTAGCGGGCGGCCTGCGCGCTGCCCACGTCGGCGCTGGCCGCCGCCACGTCGCGCCCGGCGCTGTACACATCGGGCCGCTGCGCCAGCGCTTCGGCTGGCACCGATGCTATTGAAAACAGAGCTGCTGGGGAAGGCGGGGTCTGCGTCATAGCCAGTTTTTGCCTTAAATCAGGCTCTGCCAGCCCGCTCAGCGCGACCAGCGCCTTCAGGTCCAGCTCGCACAGCGCGGCCTGGCGCGTGGCCCGGCCGCGCGCTTCGGCGGCGCTGGCCTGCGCCAGTGCGTCGGTGGCGGGCGCGGTGAAGCCGGCCTGCCGGCTTAAGGCCGAGAGCCGGGCGGTTTCCTGGCGCGAGGCGCTGTCGCGCCGGGTCACCTCGGCCAGCGCGTGGCAGCCGCGCAGGCTGTGGTACTGATTGGCGACCTCGGCCGCCACCGACACCCGGGCCGCATGCCACTGGGCATCGGCGCCCAGCAGGCGCTGGGCGGCCGCATCCAGGCTGGCGCGGTTGCCGCCCATCACGTCGATTTCCCAGGCCGCCTGCAGCCCGGCCTGCGCCGTGGTCGCGGGCGGCGCGGCGCTGGCGCCCACGGCGCCGGTAGATTGCTGCAGCGGGCTGCGCACCAGGCTGGCGGAGGCGTCGAGCGTGGGCAGCAGGCCCGCC
>JAQGLT010000063.1 GCA_028292745.1 Polaromonas sp.
ATGGTGGCCGAGCGCGCCCGGCGCAGCACGCTGTGGCTGAGCGAAGATGTGCTGCACCGCTCGCCGCCGTTGCCCAAATGGGTGGGTCTGCAAGAACCCGGCTGAGCGCATAAACTACGGGGCCGCAAACCGGTCCCGGAAGGAAACGGCTTGGTTCTTTTGGCTTCGCGCCGATAGCGGCCGCTTCCTTTCGCACCTTTCAAGGCAAAAAAATGCACACCAGAAAACTAGGTCCCTTCAACGTTTCTGCCATCAGCCTGGGCTGCATGAATCTCAGCCATGCCTATGGCGTGCCCGTCTCGGCAGCGCAGGGCGAGCGCGTGCTGCTGGCCGCGCTCGATGCCGGCGTCACCTTGTTCGATACGGCCGCGCTGTATGGTTTTGGTGCCAACGAAACACTGGTGGGCAATGTGCTGTCGCGGCACAGGAGCCGGTTCACCCTGGCGAGCAAAGGCGGCATGCAAGGCGTGGACAAGGCAGGCGACGGCAAGCTGGTGCGGGTGATCGACGGCCGGCCCGAAACCCTTCGCGCCACCTGCGAAGCATCGCTCAAGCGTTTGCAGACCGACGTGATTGACCTGTATTACCTGCACCGATGGGACAAGCAGGTGCCTGTCGAGGACAGCATTGGCGCCTTGAGCGACCTGGTCCGGGAGGGCAAGATTCGCACCATTGGCCTGAGCGAGGTGTCCGCCGTCACGCTTCGCAAGGCCCATGCGGTGCATCCGATCACCGCCGTGCAGACGGAGTATTCGCTGTGGACACGCAACCCGGAGATCGCCGTGCTGGACGCCTGCCGCGAACTCGGCGTTGCTTTTGTCGCCTTCAGTCCGGTGGCGCGGGGGTTTTTGTGCGGGGAGCTCAAGGATGTCGGTACGCTGGACGCCAAGGACATTCGCCGTGGCATGCCGCGCTTCGCGCCCGACAACTACGCAGCCAACCTGAAGCTGTTACCCGCGTATAAATCGATTGCCGCCGAAGTCGGCTGTAGCCCCGCGCAGCTGGCGCTGGCCTGGCTGCTGCACAAGGCCGATCACATTATTCCGATACCCGGCACCACGCGCGTAGAACATCTTCTGGAAAATCTAGGTGCCGTGAACGTGACGCTCGGCAGCGACCTGATGCAGCGCCTGGAGGCTCTGATCAACCAGGATACCGTCACCGGCAACCGCTATAACGAGCAAGCCAATCGCGAGGTCGATACCGAAGTTTTTGAGTGAAAGGCCAGCGGCGAAAGTCGTTTGGCACAGTCGAGTAAATGCTATAAAAATAATAGCTTACTACGCAGGTGGATATTGCGCTGGAAGGCTATTTCATTCATATTTGACCGAGCAGGCGGGTAGGTTGAAACACTTTGCGTTTCTGGCGGCCGCGCTTGACCCGGCACGATTCGCGCGGCAAGAAAAATCAAACGATTGTTCTTGCAGCACGATGCCGGCTGTGCCCGTGTGCAGCCGCTGTCATGTCGATTGAGCGTCCCTGCACAGCGGCCAACTCGCGTAGCACCTTAATTCGAACCGGCGCTTCAGGATTGCCGGGAAACCTGCGTGCAAAATAAGCAGGCGACTGCCTGAGCTGTTCGAGCTGGGTTTCGTCAAACCCGTCGGGTTGGGCCTGGTGGGCGATCTGAACACAGTGGTTCATCGGTCCCTTGTTGGGCTTGGTGTGCATGAGCAGCGTGGGAATCAAAAAATCCTCGGCACGATGCAAGCGGTTGAAGTAAGCACGGATGCCCGGGCGCAGGTAGGCTTCGACCATCTGGCTGACGACATGGCTGCGGGCGCCAAACCAGACTGATCCGTAGTAAGGCCGGAATGCGTGATCAAAAACGTGGCGGCCGATCGCCGGATGGCTGAGTGCCTTGTTGGCCAACACCGCGGCCAGTGACACCAACGCCCTGCGGCCGCCGCTTCGCAGCCGGACACCCGCCTCGTCCCGTTGCCCCAGAGACGCGCCGAAGTAGGCGCTGGACAGCCGCCTGGCCACGCGGTGCCGAATGGACTTCTCGGGCGTGTAAGCCCGGTAGCCGACCGACATCAACGCATCCCGGTCCCGTGACAGGTCAATGCAGTCGAAATGCGCGTCTTCAGCCCCTGACACATGGGACTCGAACTGATCGAGGGACTTGATGGGAAGGCACCTGGCGCTGAGCAGTTGCAGATAATCAAATTCCAGATGGGAAAGCGCATGTTGCAGCGCGTGGAAAACCGCGTCGGTGAAACTGGAAAATGCCCAGCCGGCATGGCTTGGCTTGGGAACAAAACTGACGTTGTCTGCCGTCAAATGAAAATCAGCCAGTCGGGAAAAGTCATGCTGCACCAGCACCTGGTGCGGCGCCAGAGAATGCGCAAGCTGGTCAATCACTTCAGGCTTATTGGCAGCTGACATGACGACAAAGATGATTTTGGGTGTCTTCACTGGAATTTTCTTAGACTTGTGTGTGCTGGCCGCCCGGAAATGTTTGCTCTGATTCGAGCGTTGCCCGCTGTCAACTCAATCTTGTGCAGCAGAATTTCAGCGCACTGAATTTTTTCTGGCCGACGAGGCTATAAAAATAGCGGCATACCGTTCAGTATGGTGCCGGCAGCCACAGATTTCGTCAATCTTATCAACGGACTATTGACAACAAGGAAAGTGTTTGCTGAAGAGCTGCGCTGCTGTTTCGCTGCCAGTTCCCGGCAATGGGTCAAGTGATTTATTGATCAAAAATCAACTGTTGCGGTGCGGGTTGATGAGGGCTCTTCTGGCACAAATTTTTCTGATCCATCCAAAGATTCCCATGCCTGAATCAATTTTCTTATGGGCGGCAGCGTTCAGACCTGCCAGGCAGGCAACTCCCAGTTGCGCCACAGCGCCACGATGCGCAGGCCAGCGGCCACGATCACGCAGGCGACCAGGGCAACCCAGCCCGGCGCGTCCAGCCACCACAGCCCGGCATAAGTCCAGCCGCCGGCGAAAGCGCAGACCGCATAAGGCCGGTGGTCGCTGAAGGCCGTGGGCACTTCATTGCAGACCATGTCGCGCAGCACACCGCCGAAAACGCCCGTGATCACGCCCAGCAAGACGGCAACCAAAAGCGGCACCTGCGCGATGAGCGCCAAATGAACCCCGCTGGCCGTGAACAGGCCCATCCCCAGCGCATCGGGCCATTCGATGGCTTTTTGCGTGACCTTGAAATGGTGCTGGCGCATAAAGAGCATGGCCAGTATGCACAGCGCCATGACGGCCCAGAGCAGCTCGACGTGCTGGACCCAGAAAAACGGCCGTCGGTCCAGCAGCAGGTCCCGCAGCGTGCCACCGCCGAAAGCCGCGAGGAAAGCCACCACGCAGACCCCGACGGCGTCCAGGCGTTTGCGCGCGGCTTCCAGCAGGCCCGACAGCGCAAACGAAATGGTGCCTGCCAGCTCGACCAGCAGGCGCAGCGTTTCTCCCCAGGATTGAATGTCAACAAGCATGCGGCTATTGTGATTGCAGCCTGCGGTTTTGGCGTAGCCGAAGCTGATGCAGGTCGTTGATGAAAACCCAGCAGTGCTTTCAACACTTGCCTGAAGTACAGCAGGGTAGAAGAGCGCAAGGCACAAAAGGGGGGTAATGTACGTGCGCACCGCAATAAAAAGACAGAACCATTGGCGCCCCATTTTTCCAGCGACCAAGGTTTATGCCAGCTTTTAGGCAAACTGCCTCAACAAGCCCATCGCTATAAGTTTCACTTGATGGCCCTTTGATGGCTGAAACCTGTGCACGAAAAAAAGCCCATGATTTACATGGGCTTTTTTCAATTACTGGCGGAAGAGGCGTCCTTACTACTCATCATCTCATATCACCTCAGTAAATACTATTTCCCATTGCGAATCAATACCTTAGCTGCCGCTTAAAGTCTCACATTGTCTCAGGATATTCCGTACAATCGCATTATCTGATGTGGGTAAAGATGGGGGTAGTGGTATGGCTAGGCAAACACAGAGGCTAAGTTCTCTCCAGGTGGCTAAGCTGGAAAAGCCCGGCTATTACTGCGATGGCGCAGGGCTGTACTTGCAGGTCAGCAAGTCAGGATCAAAGTCCTGGATCATGCGCTACACGCTCGCTGGCAAGCCCTGCGAGATGGGTCTAGGTTCGTTGACAGCTTTCACGCTTGCCGAAGCCCGGCAACGCGCTACGGCGCAGCGCAAGCTGCTGGCAGACGGTATTGACCCGCTGGCGAAAAAGCATGGCGACCTTCTTGTTAAGCGCATGGCTGATGCGAACGTCATCACATTCGATAAGGCCGCTGCCGACTTCATCAAAGCGAATAGCCCCGCATGGCGCAACGCCAAGCACGGCGACCAGTGGCGCAACACGCTGGCGACCTATGCAAGCCCGGTCATCGGCGCGATGCCGGTGTCCAAGATCGAAACGACCCACGTCCTGCGAATCTTGTCCCCGATCTGGTCAACTAAAACAGAGACAGCGACCCGCGTGCGGGGGCGCATCGAAAAGATTCTCGACTGGGCCAAGGTGCAAGGCTACCGAGCTGGCGACAACCCGGCGGCATGGCGCGGCCATTTATCCGAAGCCTTGCCAACGCCGTCCAAAGTGGCTGATGCGGGTCATCATGCGGCGCTGCCGTGGATAGAGATGGGCGCGTTCATGGTGGCGCTACGGGCTGCACAGGGTGCTGGCGCGAGGGCAATGGAGCTGATCATCCTGACAGCGACCCGCACCAGCGAAGTGCTCAATGCGAAGTGGACAGAGTTCGATCTTGACGCGGGGCTGTGGGTCATTCCCAAGGAGCGCATGAAGGGTTTCCGGGAACATCGCGTTCCTTTGTCGGCTGCTGCCCTGGCAGTGCTGGAAGAGGCAAAAACGGAATTGGCCGGCGGCGAATTTGTTTTCATGGGCCGCAAGCAAGCCCCGCTATCTAACATGGCTTGCTTGCAGACGTTAAAGCGCATGGGCCGCTCAGACCTGACGGTTCACGGTTTTCGCTCCACGTTCCGCGATTGGGTCAGCGAGTCTACCAGCTACCCTCGTGACGTGGCAGAGATGGCGCTCGCGCATGCGATTGAAGACAAGAGCGAGGCCGCCTACAGGCGCGGCGACCTGATCGAAAAACGCCGGCCGCTTATGTCCGATTGGGCAGCTCATTGTGGCGTTGTTCGCACTGGTGGCGGCGTGGTGCCAATCAGGAAGGCGGCAGCATGAAGAGCCGCACCAGCGATGAGGACAAACGTCTCAAAAAAAGCAAGCAGCTTGTCGAGATGCTGAAAACGCAAACTGAGCATGAGCGAAAGCAACTCGTCAAAACGTTGATGCGAAAAAGCAAACTTGAGCTGGCCGAGCAATTGGCCGCGTCAATCTGGGCTGAAACGCGCCCGCCTGGATTGATAGGAGTAGTAAACGGGGTGCAGCTTATAAGCGCCGATACCGGGCAGCTTGTCAACGAGCGCCGCCCGGAAGTGCTGCATGGTCTGCTTCGTCATTCCCACGATATGACCGACATACTGACCGAGAAAATTGAGGAAGCGCCTAAACACTTCGCGCAGAGTGGTGGAAAAGCGAATGCCGATCGATATAAGCCAATCGAGGATTACGCCCTCAAACTCTACGGGGAAAAAACGTGGAAAAGCATCAGCCAAGCGAGAAGGGAAATTTGGCCGAAAGTGAAGGTAGAAGCCAAGCGCCTTGGTCGCCCGATGAGCGAGGAGACCGGTCCGGAAACCCTATATAAATGGTTGCTCAAGTGCCAAAAATCAAAGCGTTTGCTAGATGACGCATAGCGTTTGCTAGATGACACGATAGACGCACGCTGAAGGAATAACGACAGTCCATCCATACCGCAACGCAAGTGCAAGGCGGGATTAACTGGGCTGTCAAATGAAATCATTTTCTAGTCGGTCATACCGACCGAAGCAAGCTGCCGAGCTGCTAGGCATTGGCACTGCAACCCTGTGGCGCTGGGTCAAAGAGCGTCCTGACTTCCCGCGCCCGATTCGACTAAGCGCACGCTGTACCGTCATCGACGGCGACCAGCTTGTCGCATGGCGCGATGCTCAGGCGGCAAAGGTGGCGTAAATGAAAAAGGCTACCAACACCACCAATGAAAAAGCCTTTGGATTGCCGTCCAAAGGCTTTGAAAAATACGCTACCAACGCGCTCGATTCTACCGGCAGTACCCCGGCTCAGCTTGAGCTGAAACCGGCGCTCAAAACAAATCAGCCAGCGGGCAAAACTCGTAAGTACGGCCTGAAAAGCACATCGACCGAAGCGCAATACGAGCGCAGCATCATTCTGCTTCGCACTGGCGAAAAATCCACGATTGATCTACGTAGGGCAGGGGTGATGTGTCCAGCGGCGCGAATTAAGGAGTTAAACGATAGATACGGCTACAACATCGTTCGTGTTGCGGCCGTGATCTTTGGGACGAATGGGGTTTTTGTCACAAATGCACTGCTGTTTACGCGCTGCTGGGCGAACCAATGGAAAGGCGGGCAGCACCATGACTGAAATTTATAGTGCTGGCACCATAAAAAGAGATCGACGCACCAAAGACCGCATGGACACGCTCGACGCGCAAATCATGACCGTCTTGAGCGAAGATCATCCCCAGTCAATCCGGCACATTTTCTACCGCATGACAGACCCCCGTCTGCCTGAGCCAGTGGAAAAGTCAGACCGGGGCTATCGGCATATTCAGAGCCGCTGCGTTTTGCTGCGCCGGGCTGGGTTGATTCCGTATCACTGGATAGCCGATATGTCGCGGCATGGGTACCACGTTAATACTTTTGGCGATGCAGCAGACTTTGTCCGCAGCGTGAGCGGGCTGTACCGAGCGGATTTGTGGCGCGATGCTGAAAGCCGATGCGAGGTGTGGGCGGAATCGCGCTCTATTGCATCGGTGCTGCTAGCGGACTGCAAGAAGCTGGCGGTAAGCTTGTTTCCATGCGGCGGGTTTTCAAGCTTATCGTTCATTCATGCTGCTGCGCAGCAACATAACGCCCTTAAAGACAAGCGCCCGCTTGTCGTTTTTTACATCGGCGACCTTGACCCCGCAGGCGTGCTGATCGACGTGTCTCTGGAAAAGGAGTTGCGTGAGCACCTGCACAGCGATATTGAACTTGACTTTAGACGTATTGCCATCAACGAGGAACAGGTGGAGGAGTACGACTTGCCCACAAAGCCGCGCAAGGAGGGCGACAAGCGCAGCCAGCACGTTAAGTACACTGTTGAAGCCGAAGCTATGCCGGCACGCGATCTGCGGAGCATCTTGCGCATTGAGGTGGAGTGTTTGCTCCCTGAAAATGCGCTTGACGTTGCTAAAGTAGCGGAACAGTCAGAGCGTCAGCACCTTAGAAACATGGCTGCGATGTATGAGCGGGGGCAGCGATGAAGCCCGTTAATGCAATTTTGCTAAAGGCCTGGAGTGCTTCACCCTCCACGTGGTTTAAATCGCTCTGGCAGTGTTTGCGGGAGTTGGCATGAGCGAAGAACTGTTCTTTGCCGTCAAGACCATCGGCCTATCGACGCGCATGAAGCGCAAGCCGCAAACGCTGCTCCATGCTGCGAAACACAACCTGCGCGAAGACCAGAAGGAGTGCGGCTCTCGTAGTCACATCGACCCTGCGCGCAGCCATCTGAACCGGCATATTGCCGGGCCTGCGCTGTCTGCCGATGTGGTGGCGCTGGCGCAGGCGCGCATGGCTGGGGCAGGCTACAAGTCCCTTCGTCACGACTTTACGCAGGCTTATGAGGCCCTCTTTTCCCTGCCTGCCGGGACCAATATCGACACTTCTGTTTATTTCGGGCGGTGCTTGCAATGGGCAACTGCACAGTTCGGACTCGACAATATCCTGAGCGCCGATGCGCACTACGACGAGGCCGCACCGCATCTTCACATCCTAGTGCTGCCGATGGCTGGCGTCCGATACCTGGGCAGCAAGCTGATCGACCGGGTTCGTCTAGCCAGTCTGCGCGATTCGTTTGCAGAGCT
>JAQGLT010000055.1 GCA_028292745.1 Polaromonas sp.
CCAACACCGACGGCTGCATAGATCCTTGCCTCCCCGTTTTGATCCACCGCATCAAAGGCCTGGGTGGGGAGCGCCTTCACGGCGGCGAAAAGGGCTGTGTCCAGGGCCTGGGCGCCTATCCGGCTTGCTGACGGCGGGTCCGCCCCCACGAGGACCCCTTTGCGATCGGTGACGATCACGTTGACCGCCGATGGGGCGGTCAACGGTTGCCCGCCCGCCAATTTTCCCAGTTCCAGCGCCGCGAATGCAACGCCGCGCAAGTCTCCTTTGTCATCGACCACCGGCATGGCAAAAGTGATGGCCGGGCGTCCGCTCGTGCGCCCGATGATGTATTCACCGATGACAAACGATTGGGTAGCCAGCGCTTCCTTGAAATAAGACCGGTCGCCCCAGAAGCGCGTGCCATTGATGTCCACAGCTTGGCACACGAGATTGCCGTTCAAGTCCAACAGGCCCAGGTTGGTATAGAAGGGATACTTGCCATGAAGACTTTTAAGATATTCCTTGCATTGAGGTAGCTCGTAGTTTTTTACTGGAGGTGCGCTGGCAATGGCGCCGAGCAGCTGACGCGCCCCCTCGACAGTGCGTTCATAGCGCAGTGCCGTCAGCCGTGCCGCGTCAAGCAGGTGATCGCGGGCGTGCCCCAGGCTGTCGTGCTGATTTTGGAGCGAGGTGTACGTGACCAGCCCGAACAGCGGCAGCAGCGCGACGACAAGCAAAAGAACGAGGCTGGTGTTCAGGCGGGGTGGTGAAACTGATGCATTCATGTTATTTGCTTCAATTTTGTCATTAATGTATCAAGATCATTTTTATTCAGCGTTTTGAATACCGCGCCTTGTTTGCCCGGCAGCTTGCGGCAAAAAGGCATGGCAATGAAGCGACGCCGGCTTTCGGTGAACAGCTTTATGGCGTGCGGGTCGGCCAGAGCGAAACCCCCTGACTGGCAGCCGCCGCGCAGCGGGGTCGTCAGTGTCCCACTTATTTAATGATCAAAACTGGCTGCAGCGCAGGCAGCGCATGCGCAAATAGCTATTAATTCAGGAGCGCGAAGGCTGCCCGTCTGGGCTGTTGCCATCCTGGGGAAGCCGCGTCAATGCTTGCCGCTCCGGCAGTCGGCATGGGGTGTTGCGTGCGTGCACCGGCATGCGCACGTCTGCTGCGAAATCGTCGGCCGTCCACGCGCTAAGAGGTGCTGCTTCACGCGCCATGCCCGACCGGCTCAGCCGAGGCTGACGCGAAGCGTGCCAGCACATGGCCCGCCATGCTCCTGGCAAGCTCTTCCTCGCCGAAGAAAACCGTGCCGATGTTGTCGTTGCGCAGCAACTGCGATTCGCCTTCGTTGTGGCTTCGCAGCACGATTTCTATGTCCGGGTTCAGCATGCGCGCGTTGTCGGCCATCTGGCGGACGTGGAGCGCATCGGGCGTGGCGATCACCAGCATCGCCGCGTTGGCGATGTGCGCCTGGATCAGCACGGCCGGGTCGGCCGCATTGCCCGACACGGCGACTTTTCCCTGATGGCGCAAATCCTCCACCAGTTCGCGGTTCTGCTCGGCGACCACGTAGGGAATGCCGCGTGCCTCCAGCGCCCCGGCAATGCGCATGCCCACCCGGCCGTAACCGACCAGCACCACTTGGCCCCGAAGGTATTTGTGCTCGGTGCTCATGGGCAGTTCGGCATACGGGTCGTCGCGCATTTCCAGGCGGCGCGCCAGTTCGGAGCGGGCCAGCATCCAGCGCCTGAACGGGGCAATGGCGGCAAAAAGCAGGGGATTGAGCGCAATCGAGATCAGCGCGCCGGCGAGCACCAGGCTCATGCCTTCGGGCGGCAGCAGGCCCAGGGACAGTCCCAGCCCGGCCAGGATGAAGGAGAACTCGCCAATCTGCGCCAGGCTGGCGGCCACCGTCAGGGCGGTGTTGAGCGGATAGCGAAAGACCAGCACCAGCGCCAGCGCCGCGACCGCCTTGCCCACAATGATGATGGCCACCACGCCAAGCACGTGCACCGGCTCGTCCATCAAGACCGCCGGCTCGAACAGCATGCCGACCGAGACGAAAAACAGCACCGAGAAGGCGTCGCGCAGCGGCAGCGATTCTTTTGCCGCGCGGTGGCTGAACTCGGACTCGCGCATCACCATGCCGGCAAAAAAAGCGCCCAGGGCGAACGACACGCTGAACAAGGCGGACGCGCCGTAGGCAATCCCGATGGCGGAGGCGACGACGGACAGGGTGAACAGCTCGCGCGACCCGGTGCGCGCCACCTGCCACAGCATCCAGGGCAGGACCCGGCGGCCGGCGATGAGCATCAAGGCGATGAAGGCCGAGACGCTGAGCAGCGTCTGCCCGATGGTGCGCCAAAGCGGCACGGCACCCTCGGCGGCCGCCTGGCCGCCCAGCACCCCGGCTAGCGGCGGCATCAGCACCAGCACCAGCACCGTTGCCAGGTCCTCGACCACCAGCCAGCCCACGGCAATGCGCCCGTTCATGGTGTCGAGCACGCCGCGCGCCTCCAGCGCCTTGAGCAGGACCACCGTGCTGGCGCACGACAGGGACAGGCCGAAGATCAGGCCGGCGCCCCAGTTCCAGCCCCACCACCAGGCCAGTCCCATGCCCAGCAGGGTCGCCATGCTCATCTGCACCACGGCGCCCGGAATGGCGATCCGCCTGACCGCCAGCAGGTCGTTCAGCGAGAAATGAAGCCCGACACCGAACATCAGCAGCATGACGCCGATTTCGGACAACTGGGCCGCGATATGCACGTCGGCCACGAAACCCGGCGTTGCCGGGCCGATGAGGATGCCCGCCACCAGGTATCCAACCAGGGCAGGCACCCTGATCCGCTCGGCAAGGAAGCCCAGGATCAGGGCTATGCCGAAACCGGCGGCAATCGTCGTGATCAAGGGAACGTTATGTTCCATGGGCTTTCGTTCTCCATTGGTTGCGCTGGCCTGGCCGCTGTCCGGGCAGGGCGGCGGCCTGGCAGGCGCTGGCCGCGGCAAAGGTTGTCGTGCTGGATCAGCGTCGATTCTGACATGCGAAATGTCGGGCTTGCGCAAACGCGGCGTGCCGGGGCTAGAGAGAATCATGTCCAATAGCCGCATGCAATCCACCGACCCTACCGACCCCACCGACCCTGTCGACCACCGCCTGACCGAGCTGGAGATCAAGGCGAGCTTCAATGAAGACCTGCTCGACCAGCTGAACCAGGTGGTCATCCGCCAGCAGCGGCAAATCGATGCGCTGATCGGCGAACTGGCCCAGCTGCGGCAGCAGCTTCCCGATGCCGGCAGCGGCGTGTTCAGCCGGGCCGGCGATGACCTGCCGCCGCATTACTGACGCCGGCGAGCGGCTTTTTCAGGCAAATAAGCATAAAAAGTGCCCGTAGCGCTTTACCTGTACGGGTTGTAAGCTATAAAAATAATAGCAAATAACGATGGATGCCTGAGTGTAAAGAAAAGAAACACCCATTAACCATCCACTTGGATGGTGTTAGGATGGCGCCATGCCACCAAAACCTGCCTCCCATGTTGCCGCCGTCAAGCCGGCCGACGAAAAAATCACCATCAACCTGGGCTATGTCGATCTGGGCCAGATCGACCTGCTGGTGCAGGAAGGCTTCTACGCCAACCGCACCGACCTGATCCGCACCGCCATCCGCAACCAGCTGGCCAGCCATGCCGAGGTGGTCAAGCAGGTGGTGGCACGCAAGACGCTGGTGCTCGGCATCCAGCATTTTTCCGCCGACGACCTGCGCGCCGTGCAGGCGTCGGGCGAGGCGCTGCAGATCCGTGTGCTGGGCCTGGCGACCATCGCGCTCGATGTCACCCCGGAACTGGCGCTGGCCGCCATCGATTCGGTGGTGGTGCTGGGCGCGCTGCATGCCAGTGCCGCCGTGAAGGCGGCGCTGGCCAGCCGCATCCGCTGATTCCGACTTTCATTCCTCCTGATTTTTCCCTGCTCCTAGAAAGGACACCCCATGAACCCGACCTTTGAACGCTTTATGTCCGAAGCCACCCGCCTGGCGCAAAGCGCCGGCCAGAAAGCCCTGGCCGCTGCCGCGCAGCACCAGCAGGACGGCGGCGCCAGTCCGCTGTCGTCGATGCCCTCGCTGCAATCCCTGCAGCTGCTGTCCGCCGGCCAGAAGCCAGCCGGCAATCCGATCAACGCCTCGTTCCAGAACTCGATGGCCGAGGCGACCCGGCTGATGCAGGGCGGCAACCTGCAGGCCGCCACCGCCGCCATCCAGGCGGCCCTGGCCGGCGCCGCCCTTCCGGTCTCGCCAACCGCCGACGACCTCAACATCATCGACGTGGAGGCGCATGAAGTCGGCGGCGCCCCGGCGGCGCGCAGGCAGCCCGCCCAGCCCGCCCCGACGGTCAAGCCCGGCCCCACCGGCCAGTTCATCACGGGCAGCCACGCCGAAGCCAGCGCCGGCTCGCGCGAGTACAAGCTCTACATTCCGCCGGAGTCCTTCAAGGAGCCGCTGCCGCTGGTGCTGATGCTGCACGGCTGCACCCAGAACCCCGACGACTTCGCCGCCGGCACCCAGATGAACGAGGCGGCGCTCAAGCGCGGCTTCTACGTGCTGTACCCGGCGCAGACGCAGCACGCCAATTCGTCGCGCTGCTGGAACTGGTTCAAGCACAACCACCAAAAGCGCGGCCGGGGCGAGCCGGCGCTGCTGGCCGGCATGACGCGGGACGTGATGAGCCGCTACAACATCGACCCGAAGCAGGTCTATGTCGCGGGCCTGTCGGCCGGCGGCGCCATGGCGGCGATCCTGGGCGATGCCTACCCCGACCTGTTTGCCGCCGTCGGCGTGCATTCGGGTCTGCCGACCGGCTCGGCCAGCAACGTGCAGACCGCCCTGGGCGTGATGCAGAGCGGTGCGGCGCCTGCCGCGAAAGGCAAGGCCAGCCCGCCGACCATCGTCTTCCACGGCGACAAGGACGCGACGGTGAACCCGGCCAACGGCGAGCATGTGCTGGCGGCCAGCGCTGGCGCGGCCAAGCCCGAAGCGAAGCGCGCCCGCAGCCCCAACGGCCGCGACTACACCCAGCGCCTCTACAAGGAGGCCGACGGCCGCGTCGTGGCCGAGCACTGGGCGGTGCATGGCGCCGGCCACGCCTGGTCGGGCGGCAGCGCGCGGGGGTCTTACACCGATGCGCAAGGCCCGGACGCGACGGCCGAAATGGTGCGGTTTTTCTTGGCGAATCCGCTGCGCCAGACGCATTGAGGACAAAAAGGGCGGGCGGCGCTTTGAAACCTTGAGGTTTTAGAATGGCGCCCCGCCACTTTTACCTGTCTGCCCCGCCATGAACATCACCGTCAACGAAGCGCTGCTTGCCTACATCGACCCGCTGACCCCGGAGGAAAACGAAGCCCTGGAGCGCAGCCTGCTGGCCGAGGGCTGCCGCGACGCGCTGGTGCTGTGGGGCGAGGTGCTGGTCGATGGCCACAACCGCCATCGCCTCTGCACGAAGCACGGCATACCGTTCAACACCGTGCAGAACACCCGCTTCCAGTCCATCGACGATGTGCACCTCTGGATGATCGACCAGCACCTGGGCCGGCGCAGCGTGTCCGACTTCCAGCGCGGCGTGCTGGCCCTGCGCAAGAAGGACATCCTGACCGCCCGCGTGCAGCCGGCAGCAACCGGCGAGCCTTCGGCTGTCCCGCCCGTGCCCGCCGCCGGGCAATCAAGACCCGAGGCCGTGCCCAGCCGCGAGGCGGTCGCCAAGTCGGCGCGCATCAGCAACGCCACCATCCAGCAGATCGAAAAAATCCAGCAGTCGGCCGCGCCGGAGCTGGTGGCGGCGGTGAAGTCGGGCACGATTTCGATCAACGCGGCCGCCACCGTGGCCTCGCTGCCGGTGGCGGCGCAGGTCGCCGCCGTGGCCGGCGGCAAGAAGGAGCTGCAGCAGGCGGCCCGGCAGGTGCGCGAGAGCAAGGCCGTCGCCCGCACCGAGCCCGAGACGCCCGAAGGCGTGATCGCCCGGCTGCGCCAGACCATCACCGAGCTCAGCGCGGAGAATGCGGCGCTGAAGGCGAAGCTGGCGGCGCTGACGTCCTGATCCTCGCGCGCCGCCACCCGGCGCATGCCGCCAGGGTGGGCTCATCGGCGGCAAAGGCCGCGCCTGCGGCAAGCGACGGCAGGGCAATGGCCATGAGGCTACTCACGGAAGCTAAAGCGGGCAAGCCAATTGTGACCAGGCGCTAGCCCTTGACGGCTTGCTGCGAATCGGCCAGATGGCGCAAGAACGCCTGCGCTGTCGGCGACAGGCGCTTGCCCTTCAAATGCACCGTGTACCAATTGGACAGGATCGGGAAGCCGGCCACATCCAGCGTGGCCAGCGAATCGTCCAGCATGTGCTCGCCCAGCGAATGGGTGGACAGGACCGCCAGCCCCAGGCCGGCGGCCACCGACTGCTTGATGGCCTCGTTGCTGCCCAGCTCCAGCCGCACGATGGGCTTGAAGCCGCGCCCGGCAAAATGCGCGTCGCAGGCCAGCCGCGTGCCCGATCCCTGCTCGCGCAGGATGAAGCGCTCTTGCGCCAGGCTGGCCAGTTCGATGCGCGCCTGCCCGGCCAGCGGGTGCGAAAGGGGCGCCACCACGACCAGCGGGTTGGACAGGAACACGTGCTTTTCAATGTCCATGTCGCCCGGCGGCATCGACATGATGTACAGGTCATCCTGGTTGGCGCGCAGGCGCTGCACCACGCCGTCGCGGTTGAGGACTTCCAGGGCAATGTCCACGTCCGGATGGCTGCTGCAAAAGCGCCCGAGGATGCGCGGGATGAAGTACTTGGCGGTGCTGACCACGGCAATGCGCAAGCGCCCGCGCGTCAGGCCTTTCAGCGCGTCCATGCGCTGGCCGAAATCGGTCCACTCGCCCACCATCGCCCGGGCGGTGGTGGCCAGTTCCTCGCCGGCCTGGGTCAGGTAGAGACGCTTGCCGATGACTTCGTGCAGCGGCAGGCCCACCGATTCGGCCAGTTCGCGCAACTGCATCGACACCGTGGGCTGGGTGACATGGCTGGCCCGGGCGGCGGCGGTGATGCTGCCCAGCTCGGCCACGCTCAGGAAAAGGCGCAGTTGCCGGAAGGTCACATTCATAGATTTTTATTGATGATAAAGCCTTAATAAATTGATTTTACTTTATGCACTTTGCCCCCTAGCATCACCGCACTCATAAGGAACCCTGCCGTGCAAAACCTTCTCGACCCCGCCATCTTGTTTTTTGTCTTTGGCGTGCTCGCCGGCCTGGTCAAGTCCAACCTGGAAATCCCGCCGCAGATTTCCCGCTTCCTGGCCCTCTATCTGCTGATGGCGCTGGGCCTGAAGGGCGGCTTTGCGCTGGCCGAATCAGGCATGACGGCGCAGGTCGCCAGCAGCCTGGCCTGTGCCATCGCCATGGCCGTCATGGTTCCGGCCCTCGGCTACCAGGTGCTCAAGCGCTTTGTCGGCCCTTTCGATGCGCTGGCGGTGGCCGCCACTTACGGCTCGGTGAGCGCCGTCACCTTCATCACGGCGGTTCAGTACCTGGAAACCCACGGCCTGGCGTTCGGCGGCCACATGGCGGCGGCGATGGCGCTGATGGAGTCGCCGGCCATCATCCTGGCGGTCGTGCTGGCCAACACCTTGCGCAGGCAAGCCGAGGCGCCCGCCTTCGTGGCGCTGGGCACCTCGGGCGCGGCGCTGGCGGTCAGCGGTCCGAGAGGCAGCGGCTTTTCACTGGGCAAGATCCTGCATGAGTCGTTCACCGACGGTGCCCAGCTGCTGCTGCTCGGCGCGATGCTGGTGGGCATTCTTTCCGGGGATGCCGGCCATGCGGCCATGAAGCCCTTTGTCGGCGACCTGTTCAAGGGCCTGCTGGCTTTTTTCCTGCTGGACATGGGCCTGATGGCCGCCCGCAACATTCCGCAGCTCAAGGGCAAGTCCCCGCTGGTGTTGGCCTATGCGGTGATCGGGCCTGTCGCGCATGCCGGCCTGGCCCTGGGCCTGGGGGCCATGGCCGGCCTGACCGCAGGCAACACCAGCTTGCTGATGGTGCTGGCGGCCAGCGCCTCCTACATCGCCGTGCCGGCCGTGCTGCGCTACGCGGTGCCCGAGGCCAGCCCGCCGCTGTACTTCGGCATGTCGCTGGGCATCACCTTTCCGCTGAACATCCTGCTGGGCATTCCGGTGTACACCACCCTGGCGCATGCCGTCATCGCGTCCTGACCGGGGCCATGGCCGGGCCGGGCCGCTCACGGCTGCGTTTCGTCCTCCAGCCAGCGCAGGTAGGACGCCAGGCCGGCGGTGATGGGGAGTTGCACGATCTCGGGGGTTTCATAGTCGTGGTGGGCCGCGATGAACTGCGCCAACGCATCAAACCGGCACTGCCGCGTCTTGACCGACAGCTGCCACTCGGCCCCGACGCAGACCTCGCCTTTCCAGCGGTAGACGCTTTTGAGCGGGTGAATCTGCACACACGCACCCAGCCGCGCCTGGACGATCTGCCGCGCCAGCGTTTCGGCCTGCGCTTCGGTGGCAACGCTGGTCAGCACGATGCAGTGGGCTGGCGTGCCGGCAAGGAAGGATTGATTTGCTGTTGGCATGGGGCGGCTCCTGAGGTGTGCTGTTCATGTCCTGTGGCTGATTTTGACCTGTGGCACTGGCCCTTGGCGGGCCGTCAAAACACATGCTGGGCCCGGCCTGCTTCGCCATCATTTTCAGCCCGTGACGAGCGCCGCACAATGCGCTGAAACCATTCGTTGCGCCGTCCCATCCTTGCATTGACCGTAAGTCATCACCTCCCAAGCTCCACCCATGAACCCTCCCTGGATGGCTGTCGCCATGACTGAAACCGGCGTGGCCCAGTACCCGGCCGGGCGCAGCAACCCGCGCATCACCGGCTACCACGACAGCACCAACCTGCGCGGCTATGACGACAAGGCGTCCTGGTGCTCGTCGTTCGTCAACTGGACGCTGGCCCAGGTCGGCATCGCGGGCACCGGCTCGGCTCTGGCGCGTTCCTGGCTTGAATGGGGCCAGCGGCTTGACAGCCCCGCGCCGGGCTGCATCGTGGTGCTGTACCGGGACGACCCGGCCAGCTGGAAGGGGCATGTCGGGTTCTACCTGCGCTCGGACGCCCGGCACCTCCACCTGCTCGGCGGCAACCAGCTCGGGCGGGTGCGTGCGCATTTTTATCCGCTGGAGTCGGTGCTGGCCTATCGGTGGCCGGCTGCCATGGCACTTCCTTGAGAGGGCGTGCGCATGCGCTTCTTGATGTGTGAAAATCGCCTGACGCCGTCCGGTGATGCAATCCTTGTCTTCATTTGCCTGCGTTAGCACCAGCGCGGCAAAAACGGCAGCTTCGGCATTGCAACGACAATCGGGCCCAGAAAGCTTGCGGCTGGCGATATCCTCGGGGGTTTGCCGGTACGACGCCCTCATCGGGCTGCCCGCCCTTCCTTTTAACTTTTTTATCACCTCATGAGCTCATTTCACGAAGAACGCGTGCTGTCCGTCAACCACTGGACCGACCGGCTTTTCAGCTTCACCACCACCCGTGATGCGGGCCTGCGCTTTTCCAACGGCCACTTCACGATGATCGGCCTGAAAGTGAACGACAAGCCGCTGCTGCGCGCGTACAGCATCGTCAGCGCCAACTACGAGGAGCATCTGGAGTTCCTGAGCATCAAGGTGCCCGAGGGCCCGCTGACCTCCAGGCTTCAGCACATCCAGGTCGGCGACACCATCATCGTGGGCAAAAAGCCCACCGGCACCCTGCTGATCGACTACCTGCTGCCTGGCAAGCGCCTGTACCTGCTGTCCACCGGCACCGGACTGGCGCCGTTCCTGAGCGTGATCCGCGACCCGGAAACCTACGAGAACTTTGCCGAGGTGATCGTGGTGCACGGCGTGCGCCATGCGGCCGAGCTGGCCTACCACGACTTCATCACGCAGGAGCTGCCCCAGCACGAGCTGCTCGGCGAGATGGTCAGCAAGCAGCTCAAGTACTACCCGACGGTGACGCGCGAGCCGTTCCGCAACCAGGGCCGCATCAACGACCTGATCAAAAGCGGCAAGCTGTTCAGCGACCTCGGCGTGCCCCCGCTGGACCCGCTGACCGACCGCGTCATGCTCTGCGGCAGCCCCGAGATGCTGTCCTCGCTCAAGGCGATTCTGGAGCACCTCGATTTCGAAGAGGGCAACACCACCAAGCCCGGCGACTTCGTCATCGAGCGCGCATTCGTCGAGAAATAAGCGAGCGGCCGGCGGCCCGGTTCAGCCTCCAGCGGCAACGCGTCATTCGGGCGGCATGCGCCGCGCCTGCGCGGCCCGGCCGTACACCAGCTTCATGCCCAGGATCATCAGCGCCAGCACCAGCGTGATGGCGTTGGCGATCACCATCGGCCAGGAGCCCAGCCGCAGGCCGTACGCCAGCCACAGCGCCACGCCTGCGGTGAACACGGCGTACATCCCCAGCGAAACGCCGCTGACATCGCGGGTCTTGAAGCTGAGCCAGGCTTGCGGCACGAAGCTCGCGGTGGTCAGGCAGGCGGCGAGCGCGCCGATCAGGTTGTCCAGGTTCATCACCGGCTGCCTTCCCTGACGGCCCAGTCCACCAGGGCCTGCAGCGCCGGGCGGGCCGCCGATGCGTTGGGGTGGTTGACGATGCCGACCACCACCAGGCGCCGGCCCGAGGGCGTGTGGACATAGCCGGCCAGGGCGGTGGCGTCGCGCAGGGTGCCGCTTTTCAGGTGCGCCCAGCCTTGCGACACTGGCGATCGGCTGCGCTTGAGCGTGCCGTCCACGCCGACGATCGGCAGCGACGCCATCAGCTCGGGCATGGCGCCCGACACATAGGCGGTTTGCAGCATGCGCGCCAGCCCCTGCGGCGTGACGCGCTCCAGCCGCGACAGGCCCGAGCCGTTGTCGAGCACCAGCGCCTCCGGCCTGCTGCCATGAGGCTCGCCAAAGCGCGCCTGCCACCAGCCGCGCACCACCTCGCGCGACGCTTCGTTGCTGCCCACGCCGGCGCGCTGCTGGCTCAGCGTCAGGAACAGCTGCCGGGCCATCACGTTGTTGCTGAATTTGTTGATGCCGCGAATCACCTCGGCCAGCGGGGCCGATTCCATTTCAAAGGCCGGTGGCGACCCGGGCGCGGCCAGGCCTTCGCGCACCCGCCCGCCCAGCCGGCCGCCCATTTCCTGCCACAGCCCGGCGATGGCCCGCGCGGCGTAGCTGGCCGGGTCGGGGTAGGCGATGGACCAGGCCCTTTCGCCGCAGCCCACCGGGTAGCTGCCGGTGAACGCCAGGCGGGAAGGGTCGGAAAAGTCGGGCTGGAGCTGCGCCCGGTAGTCGCCGCATTCGGTCAGGGCCGTGCCGCCGGCGCCAGCCGACAGCGGCACGCTGGCCTGCATCTGCACGCCGGCCAGCGGCGGGTCGAAGCCGATGCGCGCCGTGCCGCTGCCGGGTTGGGGCACAAAGGTCATCGCCACCGACTGGTAATTGACCAGCAGCGCATCGGGCACCACGTTGTAGGGGCGCAGCGGCTCGCCGTCGAAATCGGCCGGGTTCTGCGTCGACGCGGCAAAGGCGCTGCGGTCGAGCACGATGTCGCCGCTGATGGTCTGAATTCCCAGCCCCCGCACCCGGCGCAGCAGCAGCCACAGCCGCTCCATCACCAGCGTGGGGTCGCCCTGGCCCTGGATGACGAGGTTGCCGGTCAGCACGCCGTTGGCCACCGGGCCGTCGACATACACCGGCGTGCGCCAGGCGAACGCGGGGCCGAGCAGTTCCAGCCCGGCGTAGGTCGTCACCAGCTTCATGACGGAAGCCGGGTTCATCGCGGCGCCGGCGCGGTGGCTCAGCAGCGGCAGCGCCTTGCCGTTCAGGCCGGGCGCGGCATCGACGACCACGGCGGCAAAGGCGTCGCGCGGCACTTTGGCGCGCGCCAGCAGGGTGTCGATCTCGGGCGGCAGGGCCTGCGCGCTTGCGGCCAGCGGCGCGAGCAGGGCCAGCCAGCCGGCGGCCAGGCGCGTCGTCAGCCCGCGCCGAAGGCGCATGCCGGGCAGGCTATTGAGGGCGTTGAAATGCATGGGGCAATTATCTGCCGCAGGCCAGGCCAGCCGCGAAGCCGGATAATCACGGGTGGCGCGCCCGCAGCTGTTTGCGGTTTGCGCATGCATTTGATCGACTAACTATGATTTTTATAGCGGTTTGCGCGCATCCTGATTGCGCAAACGCCTGATTTGATGCCCAAACTTCTTAAATTCCTCGCTTTCGACACCAGCACCGACCGCATGTCGGTCGCGGTCACCGACGGCGTGCGCGTCTGGCAGCACAGCGGCCCGGGCGGCGCGCAGGCCTCGACCACGCTGATTCCCGCCATCCTGGCGTTGCTGGCCGAGTCCGGCATGGCGCTGGGCGAAATGGATGCGGTTGTGTTCGGCCGGGGGCCGGGCTCCTTCACCGGCTTGCGCACGGCCTGCGCGGTGGCGCAGGGCCTGGCCTTTGGCGCCAGCCACGGCGCGGGCATTGCGGTGCTGCCCATCGACACGCTGATGGCGGTGGCCGAAGAGGCGCGGTTCCAGCAGGCCGGCGCCACGGCGCCGGCCGATGCGCCTGTAACGGTCACCGCGCTGCTCGACGCCCGCATGGACGAGATGTATGTGCAGAGCTATGAATTCGGTCGCGGCTTGTGCACACCCCTCAAGCATTGCGAGCTGATTCGGCCAGAAAACCTGCTGCTGGAGCCATCGGCCCGGCTGCTGGCGGGCAATGTGTTCGATGTGTATGCCGCACGCCTGCCCGCAGGCCTGGCCGCGCTGCCCTGCGTGGCGGCCTTCCCCACTGCGACGGCCCTGCTTCGGCTGGCGCCCGCCCTGGCCGCGGCCGGGCAGTGCGTCCCGGCCGCGCAGGCCCTGCCGCTGTATGTGCGCGACAAGGTGGCCCAGACCACCGACGAGCGCGCCCAGGCCAAGGCCAAGACGGCCCTTGCCGCGGCGCTTGAACGGTGAGGCCCGCATGAGCGCCGCCCTGCAGCACCTGGAAGCCTGGTTCGAGCCGATGACCCTTGCCCGGCTGCCGGCCGTGCTGCAGGTCGAGCAAGCCGCTTATCTGCAGCCGTGGAGCGAGGTCCATTTCCTCGATTCGCTCCACGCCGGCTACCAGGCGCAGCTGCTGACCGCCGGCCCACCGGACCGGCCTGCGCTGCTGGGGTACTTTGTCGCCATGAAGGGCGTGGAGGAGGTGCACCTGCTCAACCTCACGGTGGCGCCCGCCCACCAGCGCCAGGGCTGGGCGCGGGTGATGCTCGACGCCCTGGCCATCTGGTCGCGCGGGCAGGGCGCGCAATGGCTGTGGCTGGAGGTGCGGGTGAGCAATGCGCGGGCCCGGTCGGTCTATGAAAGCCATGGCTTTCGCCATGTCGGCACCCGGCGCCGCTACTACCCGGCCAGCGCGGCCATTCCCGAGGGCGAGGACGCCATCGTCATGAGCCTGGCCCTGTGAATCATTTTGTTCAAGAGCGCCCCGCCATGAGCCTGAACCTCGACCAACGCCAGCGCGCCATGTTGCGCGAAATGGGCGTGCACGTCTGGCAGCCCCTGGCGCCGGTTGATCTGGTGGCTCCGCTGGTTTCGGTTGATTCAGTCGCGCACGCGTTGCATGCTCCTGAAACAATAGCTGCTCGCGCAGATGGGGTAAGCGCTGGAGGCGGTTTTGATTCAAAGAATAGGAGAATCGGCGCGCCTGCCATGGCGGCGCCGTCCGGCCCGCTGCCCGCGCCTGCGGC
>JAQGLT010000057.1 GCA_028292745.1 Polaromonas sp.
GCCTTCTTGTCGCCGTACAGCACGATGCTGGCGGCCGCGTACGGCTTGGAAAACTGCACCTGCTTGGCGCGCTCGGGCGTCACGGCCAGCGAAGCCACCAGCAGATCGACCTTGTTGGTCAGCAAAAACGGAATGCGGTTGGGGCCGGTGACGGGCACCAGGTTGAGCTTGACGCCCAGGTCCTTGGCCATCAGGCGGGCCACGTCGGCGTCGTAGCCGTCGGGCTGGTTGCTGCTGTTCATCGTGCCGTAGGGCGGGAAATCGACCAGCATGCCGACGGTCAGCTCGCCCTTTTTCTTGATGTCGGCGACGGTTTGCGCGCTGGCGGCGGGTGCCCATGCGCCCAGGGTCGCGGCCAGTCCGAGCGCCAGCGCGGTGCTGGTGAAGAGGCGGCGATGCAGATGCTTGATCATGGTGAAGTCTCCGGTTGATGTTGAAAAACAAGTCGAAATCGTGGCGGGAATCAGCGGGCCAGCGCCGCGGCTTGCCGGCGCTCCATCTGCGCCGCCAGCAGCGACAGCGGCCAGCACAGCAGGAAGTAAATCGCCGCCACGACACTGAAGACGATCAGCGGCTGGAAGGTGGCGTTGTTGATGATCTGGCCGGCCCGGGTGATTTCGGTGAAGCCGATGATGGCCGCCAGCGAGGTGCCCTTGATGATCTGCACCATGTAGCCGACCGTGGGCGCCAGCGCAATCTTGAAGGCCTGCGGCAGGATGACAAAGCGCATGCGGGAAAAGTAGGACAGGCTCAGCGCATGCGCCGCCTCGACCTGGCCGGCCGGAATGGCCTGGATGCAGCCGCGCCAGATCTCGCCCAGGAATGCGCTGCTGTTCAGAATCAAGGCCACACCGGCGGCAATCCACGGGTTGATGTCAAAGCCCAGGACCGGCGCGCCAAAAAACACCAGGAACAGCTGCAGCAGCAGCGGCGTACCCTGAAAAATCTGGATGAAGCCGCCCGAGAGCCACTGCGCCAGCCGGTTCTCGGACGTGCGGCCCAGGGCCACCAGCAGCCCGCCGATGGCGCCGCCGATGAAGGCGATCATGGACAGGCCAATCGTCCATTTGGCCGCCTCGAGGATGAACAGGAATTCTGCAAGTCCAAAAGTACGCATCACCGACGATCCGGGTAGTTGAGGCTGATCTTGTAGATCACGCGGAACAGCGCCGAGAACGACAGCGCCAGCAGCAGGTAGATGCCCGCCACGACGATGTAGATCTCGAAACTGCGAAAGGTTTGCGACTGCAGGTTGGCGGCCACCGAGGTCAGGTCGTCGGCGGAAATGGCCGACACCACCGCCGAACTGAGCATCAAGAGGATGAACTGGCTGGTCAGCGCCGGGTAGATTGCCTTCAGCGCCGGCTTCAGGATGACGAAGCGAAAGATTTCATGGCGCTTGAGGTTCAGCGCCAGGCCGGCCTCGATCTGGCCCTTGGGAATCGACTCGATGCCGGCGCGGATGATTTCGGTCGCGTAGGCGCCCAGGTTGATGACCAGCGCCGTCAGCGCGGCGGTGTAGGCCGACCAGCGCAGCCCGAGCGCGGGCAGGGCGAAAAAGAAAAAGAACAGCTGCACCAGGAAGGGCGTGTTGCGGATCAGCTCGATGTAGGCGTTGATGACAAAGCGCAGCGGCTTGGGGCCGGCGGTCTTGCCCCAGGCGCAGACAATGGCCACCATGAGCCCGAGCAGCATCGCCAGCAGTGACAGCTCAATGGTGTTCCAGGTGCCCCGGAGCAGCAGCGGCCAGGCGGCAAAGACATCACCGAATTGAAATGTGTAATTCATAAGCTCATAAGCTGTCGCTGGTATGGCAAAGATGGCAAGCCAGGGCCTTTTTACTGGCACAGGTTTTAAAAATCAAACCAGAATTGATTTTAAAACTCTGAAACCGGTTTCATTGAATTATAAAGTCAGGCGTACCTGTTCTGTAACTCCGTGAAAACCCTAGGTTGATGAACTAATTGATGGCGCCGTCGCAACTGTCGAGCCGCGCGCCAGCAAGCGGCCAGACAGCAAAATCTGGCGCGGCGGCAGATCCAGGCCGTTGAGGCGCTCGATCAGGCAGCCCGCCGCAAGCCGGCCCAGATCGTCGGTGGGTTGCGCGATGGTGGTAAGGCCCGGGCCGATGTAGGGCGACCATTCGGTGTCGTCAAAACCCACCAGCCCCAGATCGACGCCCAAACGCCAGCCCAGCCTGGCCAGACTGGCGACCACCCGCAGCGTGACCACCGCATTGCTCGAAATGACGCCGGGCAAGCCACCTTGCGCACGCTGACGCAGGCTGCGCAGGGCCTGGTCAAGCCTGTCCCGGTCGTCCTCGGTGCTTTCAAACGTGGTGCCGCGAATGACTGGCGGCATGCCCTGGTCTGAGGCGTCAGCGACAAAACTGCGGAACGCCGCTTCGCGCTCCATGCGGGAGCTGACATTTTTGATGGGCTCCGAAACGAACAGCAATTCGCGGTAGCCGGCCTCCACCAGATGGGCCGCACCCAGCCGCACCGCGCCGGCATTGTCGAGCGACACGAAATCGGCCTGCATGTCGTGGTGGCGCCGGTCCACCAGCACCACCGGCTTGCCGTGGCGGGCCGCATCGGCGGCGGTGCCCGCATCCCGGCCCAGCGTGTTCAGGATCAGGCCTTCGACCTGGTAGGCGGTCAGCGCCTTGATGGCTTCGCCTTCGCGCCGGCTGTCATTGCCGAGGTTGAACAGCATCAGCAGGTAGCCTGCCTGCTGGCAGGCTTTTTCAGCGCCCCGCAGGACGGCTACCGAAAACGGATTGGTCACGTCGGCCACCACCAGCCCGATCAGCCGGGAGCGGCCGCGCTTGAGCGCCTGCGCCATGGGGCTGGGGCTGTAGGCCAGCGCGGCAATGGCCACTTCAACCCGGGTGGCGATGTCGGACGTGAGCAGGGTTTCACGGTGGTTGAGAAAGCGCGACACCGTAGCCTTGGAAACTCCGGCTTCACGCGCCACATCGGCAATGGTGGCCCGTGCGCCAGGCCGGGCAGGGGAAGATTTGATTTTTTGGCTGGGCATGAAAAAGCCTGATGAAAACAGCGCTCTTTTCCGCGCTTTTTAAAGAATTTTTAAATCGCTGAAACCAGTTTCAGTTGATGGTAGCACCCTGAAGCCGATTGGAAACAGGTGTTTTTTATGATTTTTATAGCAGTCTTCGCTGATGGGTATTGCCCCAGGCAGGTATTTGGTTAAGAAAGGGCGGCCATGTCCCCACAGGCAGGGCGCTTTGAAGTGGACAGCACTTTGCCCCGAATATCGGCATTTGGTCTGGGTTGAAATGGGTCCGAAAAGGCCTTGCGGCGCTGAAAAATCAGCCTGCAGTCTGCACCTTCGGTGCTGTCAGCCACAGACTTACACAGACAGGGCTTGGCCGCCTATAAAGCTTTTAAGCCTCGACTCGGAAGATGGAATTAACCTTAGAGCGACCCAACCGGAATGAAAGGTAAATGCCATGCTTGCGAGATCTCCACCTCCTTGTGAACCAGATATTTGCGCTAGGCAACAGAATGAAAAGGCAAGCAACGGCGCTACACCCGCAGGCGCGAAGTGCGATGGCTTGCGTTCTGCCGGTCGTGCTCGGCAGGCAGGGCAGCTTCATACCGGGTTGTCAGCCTATGTGGCCTTTTTCGCCACCGTTCTTACCTGCATAGCCGCTGCGGCGACCGTGATCAACCAAGATATTCCCCTCATGCTCGGAGGCTTTTGAAATGGCGACTTCATCCAGTAATCCAACCGGCTCCGGCGTTCCGCTTGGCAAGGCCTCTTCTGACGAACCGGCAAACACCTTGCCGGCCGAACCCTCCAACGTGACGCCGGCCCATGCGCAGGCCGATCAAGGCAGCAGGTCGAAAACCACTACGCAGCCAGTCAAAAAACCGGGGAACGAGGAGCCTGAAATGGCGCTTGAGGAAGATGTGCCGTCCGATGGAAACGACGAGGTCGGCGAAGCCATGATCCGGGAGTTGCCGGTGCGGCCCGAATTGTCCCGATCGCCGGATGACTCCAAGTAAACCCAGTGAAAGTTTTTATGGCTACTGACCCCAACGTTCCGCCGCCGCAACCCGTCGAGCCTTTGTCAACACCTCCCGAACCTGGCGAAGTGCAGCCCACTCCCATGCCGATGGTCGGCGGGGCTGGCCCAGGAGGCATGCAACGCTAGCGGCACGCAGGTGTCTGGTCGCGAACTTTTGTCCATTGGGAGAATGCATGAAGCCCTCAAATGTTCAACCCCCTGCCGAGCCACAGGCAGCCCAAAACGATTTGCTGGGTGAGGCCACCACTCTGCCTTCACCCGGTCTGCCGCCGCAAGCCACCCCGATGCCCGAGCGAACTGATGGAACTTCCGCGGCGCCACCCCCATCGGAAGATGAAAACCAACCCGCCTTTATCGGCGAGCGAAATTTGCCCCGACCATAGAGCAGGATTTTCAAGAGGGATAGATCAAGGGGTTACATGAAGAGGGTTATATGAAAAGTAAGCGTACCTTTGTTTTTCCATTGTCAATAACGCCAACCCGTCGCTGTCATGGCGCCGTATCGCTGGCATGTACTACTTTGGTCGCTGCAGCCTTGGCAGTTGGACTGGCCGCTTGCGACAAGCGCGCCACCTCGAATCCGGGTGCCACCCCTGCTGCCGTGGGCTCTGGCCAGACAAGCGGTGGCTCCAACGCAAGCATGCCGAGCAGCGGCGTGGAGGTGCGCACGCCTGCGGCGCCCGATGCCCGAGGGGGTGGAAGCACAGGCGGCAAAGGCATTGCTGCCACGCCAGACACATCCGGTGGCCCCTCCACCGGCAGCCCTTCACCCGGCGCATCCAACAGCGGCGTGGCATCGATTCAGAACAGCGCCCCGGTTGGCTCAGCCGCCAATGCTTCTTCAGCCAATGGCTCGGTCGCGGTAACGCCGCCCCAGGTCAGCACGAACGGCGGCGCATCCGCCAGTTCTCTGGGCAATTCGGCGACTACCCAGGGCAATACCAACAGCACGCCTCAAAGCAACACGGGCGGCAGGTAAGGCACTCCAGCAGGGCAGCAATTAGCAAAAGGCCATGGCAGCGCGGTAGGGCGCATTTTTGCTATTGAACTTTTTGCTACTTTGATAGGAAGTTTCTTACGCTTGTCAAGGGAGCTTCCTACAGACTCCTGCTTTTTAATTGCTTAAAGTGAATCATTAGTCTGAATACGCTGCTTTTTTAATCGTGTCCGGGCAATTCACATGCTCATCGAGGAGATCTTCATGAAAGATGCCAAACCCAACCGGGAGCGCGAATCCTGCCCTTCCAGGTTCAAAAAACCGGAGCGCCCTGACAACGGGTCCAGAAGCAGCAAGGGCTTAGGCCCCAGTTCGGATGCATTCAGGGACAATCCGCATAAGGGATTGAAGTTGGTCCGGCATGCCTGGACGAATGCCTAGACCTGCCAGGGCCATTACGCTAAAGAATTTTTCAGGCTGAAGCGGATAACGGCGCGCGGGATATGACTCGCTGATGTCTTGGACAAATAAAAAGGGCACCATTGGCGCCCTTTTTATTATTTACAGAGCAAGAACTCAGCGCTTGCCGCCTTGATTCCCGCCCTGGTTGCCACCGCCAGCCTGGCCGCCTTTGCGCCCAGCCTCACGCGCTTCTTCTGAAGTGAATTCGTGGGCATTGCCACTCTGATGCGCGGCCTTGCCGCCTTCGCTGGCGATTTCCCGCTGACGTGCGGGGTCCATTGCTGCAAAGCCGCGTTCAGACTTGCCGCCCTGGCTGCTCTTGCCTTCATTTTGGCCGCCGCCACCCTGGTTTCCACCTTTGCTACCGCCTTGATTGTTAGATGCCATGATGACTGTCTCCTTGAGGAATAACGCGTTGAATGGATTTCTCTACGTTCGCGTTGCGGGTTGAAAGTGGCTGGCCTTATTGCCTGCCACGGGGTCAATTTAGGACGTGCTTTTCTTGCCTGATGTCAGTATTAACTGGGCAATTCGTGTAGGACAAACGGAAGGGGCTTTTAGTGAGGCAATGGACGATTCCCCAGGACGACGATGCAAAGGGAAACGCCTGCTGGCCGGGTTGTTGTCTGGCCAGTGCAGCAACCCGGTTGCATTGAAATGACCACGCGAAAAATCCTTACATGCCCTTAAGGCTGTGTCTCATGCAGCGCCCTGTTCATGCCCCTCTAAATTGATCCGTGGCTGGCAGTCAGCCGCTCCAATCTTTAAAGGGAACTGATATGTACGCTCGATCTTTCAAATCTGCCACTGCTGTGGCGCTTGCGCTTACCGCTGTATTGGCTCTGGGCGGTTGCGGTAAAAAAGCAGATGACACTTCGGGGTCGACAGGTTCGTCGTCGTCAAGCCCGTCCACAGGTTCGACCGGTTCTTCTGGCACATCGGGAACCACAGGCTCGGGCTCCATGGGTGGTTCCACCAGCTCGGGTACCACCGGGTCCACAAGCGGAACAACCGGTTCGTCGGGCAGTGCGGGGACAAGCGGCAGCACCGGCAGTGGCACCAGCTCGACCGCGATGCCCCCGGCAAGCGCTGCGAGCGGCACGGGCGGCTAAATTAGGCGGCACGGCCAGGCCAAGCCGGGCCAATCCGATGACATGAAAGTGCCGTGGGCGTGAAGCGGCTGGTCAGCCTTGTGCCACCGGACGGGCCGGGTCACTGCACCAGTCGCTCCAGCTGCCCGCATACAGCGCTGACCGCCCCAGTCCGGCAATTTCCATCGCAAGCAGGTTGGGCAAGGCGCTGACGCCACTGCCGCAATGGTGCACCACGGTTGCCGGGTCGCGCTGGCCAAGCAGGGCGGTAAATTCAGCTTTCAACTGCGCCGGCGGCTTAAACTGGCCCCCGGACGTGAAATTGTGGCCGAACGGCCGGTTGAGCGCGCCCGGAATATGCCCGGCAACCGGGTCCATCGGCTCGACTTCTCCCTTGAAGCGCTGCGCCGCGCGTGCATCGATCAGTGTCTGGCTCGGGCGCCCTAATTGCGCGCTGACCACACGGGCATCGACCAGGGTTGCCAAGGGGGGCTTGACAAGAAAATTCGACTGGAAGTGCGTGGGTTCCTCGCCGCTGCTGACCCGCCCCCCCGCAGCCTGCCAGGCTTGCAGGCCACCATCGAGCACTGCAACATTTTCATGGCCGGCCCATTTCAGCATCCACCACAGCCTTCCACAGTAGTTCATTCCATTGCGGTCGTAGACCACCGCCTGCATCTCATTACCCATGCCCACGCTGGACAGCCAGGTGGCAAACCGTTCGCGGTTGGGCAGGGGATGGCGGCCGCCCGATGCCGGTGCGTCAGCGCCCGACGCGGTGAGCACGCCATGCGCGCCGGGCACGCCGTGGCGGGCGCTCAGGGCCGTGTCCAGGTCCGCGTAGACCGCGCCGGGAATGTGGGCTGCAAGGTACTGCTGCTCGCCGGCATGGGGTTGCATCAGATCAAAGCTGCAGTCAAACACGCGCAGCTGCTGGCCGCTGGCCATCAGTGCCTGGAGCTGTTCGGCGGAAATCAGGGTGGTGTAGCTCATGGTGCGTTCCTTGGGTGGCCAGGTCAATGTTCTTCTGCAGGCGTGTCCGGGGCACTGCGCGCCCGCAATACGGTAGCGGCAATGGCGCTGGTGACGATGAGCGCCATGCCTGCCCAGCCTGTCAGGGGAATATCGTCCCCAAACAGCATCAGGCTGTAAAGCGCGGCAAAGACAATGCCAGCGTACTGCAGATTGGCCACCATCAGCGTGCTGCCGTGATTTTTTGACATCGCGTAAGCCTTGGTCATGGTGAGCTGGCCGAGTGAAGCCAGGATGCCGATTGGCGGCAGCCACAACGCATGCTGCCAGTTCCAGGGTGAGGTGCCGGCGACCGTCATTCCCAATCCACCAGCTATGCAGGTGCCCACGGCAAAATAAAATACGACGCGCACTTCGGGCTCGCCCATGCGCGAGATGGCCATGACCTGCATATAGGCAAATGCCGCGCCCAGCCCCGACAGCAGGCCGATCACCCCGGCGAAGCTCTGGTCCTGGCCCATCGCAGGACGCAGCAGCATGACGACGCCGGCAAAGCTGGCCAGGATCGCCAGTACCAGCGGCCCCTGGCTTGGTCCTTTTTTACCGGGATTGCTCAGCATGAGCGCCCCGCCGACCAAAAAGGCAGCGATCCAGACGCTGCTCATGTAGTTGAGCGTCATGGCGGTGGCCAGCGGCAAATGCGCAATCGCATAGAACCAGCAGGACAGCGATACCACGCCGATCACGCTGCGCCAGGCGTGCATGCCCGGATAGCGCGTGGGCAGCGGCGTGCCGTGCAAATGCGCATAGACCGCCATGAAGACAATGCTGACTACCCCCCGGTAAAACACCAGCTCGGCGCTGTTGAAATGCGCCGCTGCAAACTTGACGCAGACACCCATCGACGCAATGAGGAAGGAGGACAACACCATCCAGAAGGCTTGCATCGCGTATTTAGGGCTGTTTAAGGGTTAAAAGAGGCTGCAGCGCACGTGCAGTATGCATAGTATGCTATTAATTAAATAGCGATACGACGCGCTGCATGCCTGGCCGCGCGAGCTTCAAATCATCTGGGTGGTTTTGCTGGCACCCATTTCACGCCGATACCACTCGTGAAAGTGTTGCATGCCGTCTTCCATGGGGCTCTGGTAGGGGCCAAATTCGTTGTCACCGCGCAGCATGAGGGCCTTGCGGCCCGCGTCCATGCGCAACGCCAGCTCGTCGTCCTCGACGCAGGTTTCCATGTACGCGGATTGTTGCGCTTCGATGAATTCACGCTCGAAGGCGCAAATTTCCTCGGGATAGAAAAACTCGACCACATTGAGCGTCTTGTCCGGCCCTTGGGGATGCAGCGAGCTGACCACCAGGGTGTGCGGATACCACTCGATCATGATGTGCGGGTAGCAGGTGAGCCAGATGGCGCCATATTTGGGCGCTACCCCATCGCGGTATTGAAGCACCACGTCATGCCATTTCTTGTAGACATCGGTGCCGGGCTTGCCCAGCTTGTCGGACACGCCGACGGTCTGCACCGAATAGGTGGGCGCCAGCTCCCAGCTCAGGTCATCCGTGGTGACAAAGCCGCCCAGGCCGGGGTGAAAGGGGCCCACGTGGTAGTCCTCCAGATAGACCTCTATGAAGGTCTTCCAGTTGTAGTTGCATTCGTGAATGTGCACCTTGTCGAGCTGGTAGCCCGTGAAATCCAGGTCGGCCATGGCGCCCAGCGGCGCCATTTCGGCGGCGATGTCCCGGCCGTTGTCCTCGAACACCAGGCCGTTCCAGGTGGTGGTCTTGTAGCGGTTGAGGTTCAGGCACGGATCGACCTCGAAATGCGGCGCGCCGATCAGTTCGCCCGAGGTGTTGTAAGTCCAGCGGTGCAGCGGACAGACGATGTTGCTGCCGGTGTTGCCGCGCCCCTGCAGCATGATGGACTGGCGGTGGCGGCAGACATTGGAGATCAGCTCGATGCCCGAGCTGTTCCTCACGAGTGCGCGGCCGTCGCCTTCATGGGGCAGGGCATAGTAGTCGCCCAGATTGGGCACTGCCAGTTCGTGGCCCAGGTAGCGCGGCCCACGCGCAAAAAGTTTTTGCTGCTCGCGCTGGTACAGGCCGGGATCAAAATAGCTCGAAATCGGGAGCTGGCTGGTGGCCTGCAACAGGCGAAGGCTTTTATCAGGCATCAATTTCTCACAACAGGCTGTTGAAGCCCGGATTGGCACGCGTTGAAAAGCCAAGTGAACACAGAGGCTGCAACAAGGCAGCCCGCAAATAAAAACCCCGGGCGCCGCGCCGCAAAACATGGCGCGTGCCGGTATCGAGAACGGTTATCAATTGTACCCGTCCGGTTGCTTGCCGGAGCCCGCGCACAGGCCACGGGATAATGCCTCCTTGCTTAGGCGCATGGGTGCCAGCACGCAACTTTGCATGAACCGCCTAAAATCAGGCCCTTCCCTCAAATCCCATGGCCAAAAGCTCCGCTCCTTCCACCGCCGCCGCAACGCCCGCTGCCTCCGGCAGCGACGCATCGGTGCCTGCCCTGCCTGCCACCTACGAAGCCGCGCTGCAGGAACTTGAAAGCCTGGTGAGCCGCCTGGAGTCCGGCCAGTTGCCGCTGGACCAGCTTCTCACCGGTTACCAGCGCGGTGCGCAACTCCTCAAGTTCTGCCGCGACAGGCTCGAAGCCGTCGAAATCCAGATCAAGGTTCTGGAAGGCACCGAACTCAAGCCCTGGATGCAGGCCTAATCCCGCTCATCAACGGCATCACCGCCTCGTGCAAGAGACCAACGACTTGAATGCTCCTGAAAAATTTCCCCTGTTCGACCTGAGCGCCTGGAGCGCCCGCCAGCTTGCCGCCATCGAGCAGGCTCTGTCCGGCTGGGTTGCCAGTCCGGCTGACACGCCCGCGCTGGCCGGCCTGGGCGATGCCATGCGCTATGCCGTGCTGGACGGCGGCAAGCGCTTGCGTCCCCTGCTGGTGATGGCTGCGTGCGAGGCGGTTGGCGGCAATCAACAAGCGGCTTTGCGCGCTGCCTGCGCGGTGGAGCTGATCCATGCGTATTCGCTGGTGCATGACGACATGCCCTGCATGGACAACGACGTGCTGCGCCGCGGCAAGCCCACGGTGCATGTCCGGTTCGGCGAAGCGCAAGCCCTGCTTGCTGGTGATGCGCTGCAGGCGCTGGCCTTTGAACTCCTGACGCCAGACGATGAATCGGTCACGCCCCTGATCCAGGCGCAGCTGTGCCGGCTGCTGGCACAGGCCGCCGGATTTCAGGGCATGGCAGGCGGCCAGGCGATTGATCTTGCCAGCGTCGGCCTTCCATTGACATCGACCCAGCTGCATGAAATGCATCGCCTCAAGACCGGGACCTTGCTGCAGGCCAGCGTGATGATGGGTGCGGCTTGCGGCAGCGCGTCCTGCGATGCCCTCAAGGCGTTGCATGACTATGGCGCGGCAATCGGGCTGGCATTCCAGGTCGTTGACGACATTCTGGATGTGACTGCCGACGCAGCCACGCTGGGCAAGACGGCCGGCAAGGATGCAGCCCAGGACAAACCCACGTTTGTCTCGCTGATGGGGCTGCAGCCCTCCATGGCCTATGCGCAGCAGCTGCTGGCGCAGGCCCTGTCCAGCCTTGAGGCCAGCCGCCTTGACAACACCCTGGCCCTGCGGGCATTGGCCGATATGCTGGTCAATCGCCAGTACTAGACCGGACACGGCCTTGGCCCGTCATCAACCAGACACCACGATGTACTCATTGCTCGAAACCATCACCCAACCGGCCGATTTGCGGCGATTGCCCCGCAACCAGCTCAAGCGGCTCGCCGATGAACTGCGCGCCTATGTGCTTGAGAGTGTTTCCCAAACCGGGGGGCATCTGAGTTCCAACCTGGGCACGGTCGAGCTCACCGTGGCCCTTCACTATGTCTTCAACACACCCGACGACCGGCTGGTGTGGGATGTCGGCCATCAGACCTACCCGCACAAGATCCTGACGGGCCGGCGGGAGCGGATGACAAGCCTGCGCCAGTTCGGCGGCCTGTCGGGCTTTCCGCGCCGCGACGAAAGCGAGTACGACACCTTCGGCACCGCGCATTCATCGACCTCGATCTCGGCGGCGCTGGGCATGGCGCTGGCGTCTGAATTCAAGGGGGAGGACCGTAATTCGGTCGCTATCATCGGCGACGGCTCGATGAGTGCCGGCATGGCTTTCGAGGCCCTGAACAACGCGGGCGTTCATGACCACTGCAAGCTGCTGGTGGTCCTCAATGACAACGACATGAGCATCAGCCCGCCTGTGGGCGCGCTCAACCGGCATCTGGCGCAGCTGATGAGCGGGCGCTTTTACGCTTCGGCCCGGCAAGTCGGCAAGCAGGTGCTGCGCGTGGCGCCGCCGCTGCTGGAGCTTGCCAAGCGCCTTGAAACCCATGCCAAGGGCATGGTGGTGCCTGCCACCCTGTTTGAGAATTTCGGCTTCAACTACATCGGACCGATTGACGGCCATGACCTGGAGTCGCTGATTCCGACGATGGAGAACATCAAGCATTTGATGGCGACCGGCGCCGGACCGCAGTTTCTGCACGTGGTCACTAAAAAAGGCCAGGGCTACAAGCTGGCCGAGGCCGACCCGATTGCCTACCATGGCCCTGGCAAGTTCGACCCGTCCATGGGCCTGCAAAAGTCCAGCGTGCCCGCCAAGCAGACCTTCACCCAGGTCTTTGGCCGCTGGCTGTGCGACATGGCCGAGCACGACCCGCGCCTGGTCGGCATCACGCCCGCGATGCGGGAAGGCTCGGGAATGGTGGAGTTTCATAACCGCTTTCCCAAGCGCTACCACGATGTGGGAATTGCCGAGCAGCATGCGGTGACCTTTGCCGCCGGCATGGCGTGCGAAGGCCTCAAGCCGGTGGTGGCGATCTACTCGACCTTTTTGCAGCGCGGCTACGACCAGCTGATCCACGATGTTGCGCTGCAGAACCTGCCGGTGGTCTTTGCATTGGACCGCGCCGGGCTGGTGGGCGCCGATGGCGCGACCCATGCGGGCGCCTATGACATTCCTTTTCTGCGCTGCATTCCCAACATGAGCATTGCCTGCCCGGCCGATGAAAACGAATGCCGCAAGCTGCTGACCTCCGCCTTCGAGCAAAACCATCCGGTGGCGGTGCGCTATCCACGTGGCGCCGGTGCTGGTGTGGAGCCTGAGGCCGGGTTGAATTCTCTGCCTTTCGGCAAGGGTGAAATTCGCCGGCATGGCAAGGCAATTGCCATCCTGGCCTTTGGCACGCTGCTGTATCCGGCGTTGCAGGCGGCTGAAAAGCTGGACGCCACCGTGGTCAACATGCGCTGGGCCAAGCCGCTGGATGTTGAACTGCTGCTGAAAGTAGCCGCCAGCCATGAGGCCTTCGTGACGGTGGAAGAGGGCGCCACGTTGGGCGGCGCCGGCAGCGCGGTAGGCGAGGCGCTGCAGGCCGCTGGCGTTGTCATGCCTGTCTTGCAGCTGGGCCTGAAAGACGAGTTCATCGAGCATGGCGATCCTGGCCATCTGCTGGCTTTGCAGGGGCTCGATGCCGCGGGCATGGAAGCGTCCATTCGCAGCCGGTTCGGCCATCTTCCTTCAGCTGCTGCGCTGGACAAGGCTGTGCTGCCGTTGGTTGCCTGAGCCTTACATTGGTGAATTCAGGCTGCATGAGGCGGCAGCCCGGTAAAAGCGCGTTTTCAAACGCGTTTTTTTTATTGATCTACGGGTAACAACGGGGCAGGCAGCCCGGCAAAAACTGACAAAATGAAGACGGCTCGTTACCTGCGGCCATCGTTTCTGTCAAGGTCGCCATCGCAAGAGATCTCGGATGGCGATGTGCCAGGCTAGGACGAAACAAGCAATCGTTAACCATTAAGAGAGAGTATTCATGGATCGTCGATCACTCATCAAAAATGCCGGCATCGCCGGTGTACTGGCGGCCGGTATTGCGCCTGCGGTGCATGCCCAGGCCGCCGTCCGCTGGCGCCTGGCATCGAGCTTTCCCAAATCGCTGGACACCATCTTCGGCAGCGCGGAAATGCTTTCCAAAACCGTCAAGGCGCTGTCGGGCGGCAAGTTCGAAATCTCCGTTCATCCTGCCGGCGAACTCATGCCCGCTTTCGGTGTGGTGGATGCCCTGCAGGGCGATACCATCGAAATGGCGCAAAGCGCGGCTTACTACTTCACCGGGAAAAGCCCGATCTTTGCCTTCAGCTGCGCTGTGCCATTTGGTCTGACCGCACGCCAGAACGATTCCTGGAAGCAGTATGGCAACGGCCGCAAGCTGCTGGATGCCTTTTTTGCCCAGTACAACTTCCGCACCGCCAGCGGTGGCAACACCGGCACGCAGATGGGCGGCTGGTACCGCAAGGAAATCAAGACCGTGGCCGACCTGAAGGGCCTCAAAATGCGCCTGGGCGGCGGACTGTTCGGCGAGGCCATGGCCAAGCTGGGCGTGGTGGCACAGAACATGCCAGGTGGTGATATATACCAGGCCCTGGAAAAAGGCACGCTGGATGCCTCCGAGTTCGTCGGTCCCTACGACGACGCCAAACTGGGGTTTAACAAGGTGGCTCCGTTCTATTACTACCCTGGCTGGTGGGAAGGTGGTGCCGACCTTGAGTTCTTCATCAACAACAAAGCCTACGCCAAGCTGTCAGACGAGAACAAGGCCATCCTCGATGCAGCGACCGTCGTGGCGGCGCGTGACATGACAGCCAAGTACGACGCCTATAACCCGATCGCCCTGAAGAAGCTCGTTGCCGAGAAGACCCAGCTCAAGGCTTTCCCAAAAGCTGTCATGGATGCCGGCTTCAAGGCTTCGATGGAAGTGTTCGCCGAGCACAGTGCCAAGTCACCCGAGTTCAAGAAAATCCACGATGACATGCGTGCCTTCCAGCGTGACCAGATCCTCTGGAACCGCTTCTCCGAGTACCCGTTCAACCAGTACATGAGCTCGGTCAAGATCTGAGTTTTACTGTCCTTCCCTTCACGGGCAGAAACAAAAAAGCCGCCTCCGGGCGGCTTTTTTCATAGGTACTGGGCAGGCACGGCAAGGGCCGCTGCCGCCCTTCCCATGGCCCCGCTATTTCTTGCCTTCCGACTTGAGGGCGTCCTGCATGGCCTTCATCGGATCGTCCTCCGGCGCAGGCGCGGCGTCGGGACTGGCGGGGCTCTCGGCGGGCGCTGCATTCTCGCCAGTGCCCGGCTGGTCCGGGGCGGCGGGTGTTTCCTCGCTGCCGTATTCGGCCCCTTCGCCTTGGGTCGGCAGGCTGTTGCGCATCTGCTCGCCAATGCTCTCCATGTTGACTTCCTGCTTCTTGTCCAGGCTGCCGGTCACCAGTTGCGGAAAAGCGATCAGCAGGCCGACCATGGTCAACTGGATGAGCACGAAGGGAATGGCGCCCTTGTAGATCTGCATGGTGGTCACCGGCTCCATGATTTTCCGGGTCACGCGGTCCACGTAAGGCTTTTCCGGGGCGACCGAGCGCAGGAAGAACAGCGCGAAGCCGAACGGCGGGTGCATGAACGAAGTCTGCATGTTCACCGCCAGCAGCACGCCGAACCAGATCAGGTCGATGCCCAGCTTGTCGGCCACCGGCGCCAGCAGCGGCACCACAATGAAGGACAGTTCAAAGTAGTCGAGGAAAAACGCCAGAAAGAAGATCATGACGTTGACCAGGATCAGAAAGCCGACCTGGCCGCCGGGCAGGTCCGTCAGCAGGTGCTCCACCCATTTCGGTCCGTCGGCAGCCTGGAACACCAGGCTGAACACGGTGGCGCCGATCAGGATGAACATCACGAAGCTGGCCAGCCGCGTGGTCGAGGCCAGCGACTGCTTGAGCAGCTTCATGTCCAGCCGGCCACGCGCCCAGCCCATGATCAGCGCGCCCATGGCGCCCATGGCGCCGCCTTCGGTCGGGGTGGCTATGCCCAGAAAAATAGTGCCCAGCACCAGGAAGATCAGCAGCAGCGGCGGGATGAGAACGAAGGTCACGCGTTCGGCCAGGCGCGACAGCAGGCCGAGCCGGGTGGCGCGGTTCACCAGCGCGATGACCAGCGCCAGAAAAACGCCGCCGCACATGGCGACCACCACTTTTTCGTCCGTGGGCACGGAGGTCACCGCCGTGCCTTGCCACCAGCTGTGCACTGCTTCCATGTTGCGTGCGAGCACGATGGCGACCGTGGCCGACAGCGCCGTCAGCACGGCCAGCGAGGTGTAGCCGCCGCCGCCATTGGGTTCGCGGTAGGTGCGCGCCTCCGGCGGCAAGGCCGGGACAAGCGCCGGCTTGAAGATGGCCAGTGCCATCACATAGACGACATACAGGCCCATCAGCATGAAGCCTGGCAGGAAAGCGCCCTTGTACATGTCGCCGACGCTGCGGCCAAGCTGGTCGGCCATGATGATCAGCACCAAGGAAGGCGGGATGATCTGCGCCAGGGTGCCCGAGGCGGCAATCACCCCGGCCGTCAGGGGCCTGTGGTAGCCGTAGCGCAGCATGATCGGCAAAGAGATCAGGCCCATGGAGATGACCGAGGCCGCCACCACGCCGGTCGTGGCCGCCAGCAGCGCGCCGACAAAGATCACCGCCAGCGCCAGGCCGCCGCGCATCGGCCCGAAGACCTGGCCGATGGTGTCGAGCAGGTCCTCGGCCATGCCGCTGCGCTCCAGGATCAGCCCCATGAAGGTAAAGAAGGGCACGGCCAGCAGCGTGTCGTTGGACATGATGCCGATCAGGCGCTGGGGCAGCCAGGCGATCACGGAAGCAGGAAAGACGCCGACTTCTATGCCCAGGAAGCCGAAGAACAGGCCGCAGGCGCCCAGGCTGAAGGCGACCGGAAAGCCCAGCAGCAGGAATACGAACAGCCCCGCGAACATGATCGGGGCGAAATTGGTGGTGAGAAATTCCATGGTAAATCGTTCCGGGCGCTTAGCGTTGTGGGGCAGCGTTGCCGCCGGCTTCAAGGGTTTCGGCAGCCGTCCGGGCACGCAGGGCTTCGGCCAGTTCTTCTTCGGCCGACTTGTCGGCAAGGCGGCCCATCGGGTCGGGGCCCTCGCCGCGCAGGAAGGCCAGGCGCTTGATGATTTCGGACCAGCCTTGCAGCATCAGCAGCGTGAAGCCAACCGGCAGCGCCGCCCAGACCGGCCAGCGGATCAGGCCGCCCGAGTTGCCGGACATCTCGCCGGTCTGGTACATCTGGATCGCCAGCGGCGTGCCCAGGTACAGCACTACGAGGCAAAGCGGCGTCAGGAAGAAGGCAAAGCCGATGATGTCGATCCAGACCTGCGTACGCTTGGAAAAGCGGCTGTTCAGCACGTCGATGCGCACATGTTCGCGGTGCAGAAGGGTGTAGCCGGCCGCCGCCAGGAAGGACCAGGCGAACAGATACCACTGCGCTTCGAGGAAGGCGTTGGAGCTGGTGTCGAATACCTTGCGCACGATGGCATTGATGGCGCTGATGGCCGTGGCGGCAAAGATGAGCCAGATCACGTACTTGCCGACCTGGGCATTGAGCCAGTCCACGGCATTGGAAAACTTCAACAGGGCGCGCATTTTTTGTCTCCAGGGTATAGGAAATCACGCATAAAAATTCATCCGGAAGACATGGGTGCGTCGTTCCGGATGAAGCTTGCGCGGGTGAGGAATTTTAGAAGCAATTAGACGACAGCCGGACGGTTTGTGGTGGCCTGATTGCCTTGGCGCGTCAAAGAATTTCCACGCCCTGGCCTTGCAGCATGCGGCCGACGATCCGGGCGGCGGGAAAGCCCTGCCGGGAAAAACAGGCCAGCACCGCGTCGGCCGCCTCGGGCGCGCAGGCCACCAGCAGGCCGCCGCTGGTCTGCGGGTCGCTCAGCAGCGCCTGGTGCGCCGGGCTGATGGCGGCGGGCAGGGAAACCTGCGCGCCATAGCTGTCCCAGTTGCGCCCCGAGGCCCCGGTGACCATACCCTGTTCGGCGAGTTCGAGCACGCCGGGCAGCAGCGGAACCTGGTCGAGCTGCAGCTGCATTTTGAGCCCGGCGCCGCGCGCCAGTTCCAGCCCGTGGCCCAGCAGCCCGAAGCCGGTCACGTCGGTCATGGCATGCACCGCCTCCATGGCCGCCAGTTCGATGCCGGGCTTGTTCAGCTGCGTGGTGACGTCGATCATCTGCGCATAGCCTGCGGCGCTCAGAGCCTCCTTTTTCAGCGCGGCCGACAAAATGCCCACGCCCAGCGGCTTGCCCAGGATCAGCACGTCCCCTGCCCGCGCACCCGAATTTTTCTTGACGCGCGAGGGATGGACCAGGCCCATCACCACCAGGCCGTAGATCGGCTCGACCGAATCAATCGTGTGGCCGCCCGCAACCGGAATGCCGGCATCGCGGCACACGTCCTGCCCGCCGCGCAGAATGGCGCCGATGGTGTCCAGCGGCAGCACGTTGATCGGCATGCCGACGATGCCCAGCGCCATGATGGGCGTGCCGCCCATGGCATAGACGTCGCTGATGGCGTTGGTCGCGGCGATGCGGCCAAAGTCGTACGGGTCGTCGACGATGGGCATGAAAAAGTCGGTGGTGGCAATCAAGGCCTGCTCGTCGTTGAGCTGGTAGACCGCCGCATCGTCAGCGGTTTCAATGCCGACCAGCAATTGCGGCGGCAGGTTCAGGCCCGGCAGGTTGCTGGAGTTCCTGAGGATTTCACTCAGCACGCCGGGCGCGATCTTGCAGCCGCAGCCGCCGCCGTGGGACAGGCTGGTCAGGCGTGGCGCCAGCAGGGCAGCGGGCGGGGAGGGGGCTTTGGGGGCATCTGGAGCAGTCATTCGCCAAGTTTAGAGCACACGCCGCATGGCGCGAGCCGGCCAAAAGCCGCATGGGGCTGCCCCATGGCGATGCTTGCTATGCTTTGGCTTTTGATCGCCCGCTCCCGCCCTGGATGGGCCGGAGATTTGCAGGATATTCGCCGTGGCTACAGACCCCTTTCCTTCCTCATCGACCTCAGGCGACCCCGCGCTGATCGACTCGCCGCTGATGCGGCGCGCTGGCGCTGAAGTGCTGTCGCTGGCGCTGATGGATGCGCGCAACCACACGCTGCACCTGTTTGCCCAGTACCAGCATGCGCTGGAGGCGGTCGATTTCAAGGTGCCGGCCATTCCTGGCCAGAATCCGCCCCTGTGGACGCTGGGCCATGTGGGCTGGTTCCAGGAGTGGTGGATAGGCCGCAACCTGCAGCGCGCCCAGGGCAGCGGCTGCGCCCCCGAGGCGGCCCGTCTGGCGTCCATCGAGCCCGAGGCCGACCGCTGGTGGCGCCCCGAGGCCGCGCCGCAGGACCAGCGCTGGGCGCTGCAGCTGCCCGACGCGAACTCCTGCCGCGCCTATCTGCTCGCCACCCTGGAAACAACGCTGGAGCTGCTTGAAAAGGCCGGCAGCAGCGACGAGGCCCTTTACTTTTACCGGCTGTGCCTGTTTCATGAGGACATTCAGGCCGAAGCGCTTGCCCATGGCGCCCAGGCCCTGGGCTTGTCCCTGGACAAGCCCTTGATGGCGGCATTCACGCCGCCGCCGATGGCATTGCGCGAACCCATGCTGATCCCGGCCACCCGCTGGCAGATGGGCAGCCCCGGCGGCGCCGGCTTTTCTTTTGACAATGAAAGGGCCGTGCATGCCGTCAGCGTGCCCGAGTTTGAAATCGATGCCCAGCCGGTCACCTGGGCGCAGTACGTGGAGTTTGTGGGCGACGGCGGCTACGACCGCGAGGAACTCTGGGCGCCTGCGGGCTGGCACTGGCTGCAGGGCCAGGCCAGCGGCGAAGGCCGCCGCGGCCCGCGGTATGTCGAGCAGATCGGCGTGGCCAGCGGCGCGGTCATCCAGACGCGGTTTGGCCAGGCCATGCGCATGCAGGGCCAGCAGCCGGCCATGCACATGAGCTGGTGGGAGGCGGACGCCTGGTGCCGCTGGGCCGGCCGGCGCCTGCCGGCCGAGGTGGAGTGGGAAGTGGCCGCGCACACGGCGGCGCGGCGGGGCTTTCGCTGGGGCGATGTGTGGGAGTGGATGGGCACGACGTTCCGGCCATACCCCGGCTTTTCGCCCGACCCCTGCACCGCCTGGTCGCAGCCCTGGTTTGGCAGCCACAAGGTGTTGCGCGGCGCCTCGTTTGCGACCCGTGCGCGGATGAAACATCCGAGGTTTCGCAATTTCCAGGCGCCCTGGCAGGACGATGCCTTCTGCGGATTCAGGTCGTGCGCGCTATGAAAACAATAGCTGATTGCGCTTGCTGAGCCTGCGCTGCAAGCCAATTCACCTATGAACTGCAAGCCTCGGGCATTTATTTCCCATTTCCTTCCTCGCGAAGGCGGTAGTGACGGCCTTCTTGAATAGGTGAGGCATGTATCCAAGCAAGCATTTTTATTTCAAAAACCCAGTGACAGTCGGAGCACAGCGCCAGGCATGAACACTTTTTCGGACAGCGCCGCCACGGCATTGGCGCTCATCACTTCCTTCGACCCGCTGCTGGCCGGCATCGTCCTGCGGTCGCTGGCGGTGAGTGCCTTTGCCTGCCTCATCGCCTGCGGCGCCGGCCTGCTGCTGGGGGCCTGGCTGGGCGTGGCCCGGTTCCCGGGCCGGGCCGTGGTGCTGGCGCTGCTCAACACCGCGCTGGCCCTGCCTTCGGTGGTGGTGGGGCTGGTGGTCTATCTGCTGCTGTCGCGCTCCGGGCCGCTGGGCTTTTTGGGCTGGCTGTTTTCATTCAAGGCCATGGTGCTGGCGCAGGCGGTGCTGGTGCTGCCGGTGGTCATGGCGCTGGTCCGCCAGGCCATCGAGGATGCCGACCGCAGCCACGGCGAGCAGTTCCAGTCGCTGGGCGCGGGCCGCTTCATGCGCAGCCTGATCTTGCTCTGGGATGAGCGCTATGCGCTGCTGACCGTGCTGATCGCCGCCTTCGGACGTGCCGTTTCGGAGGTCGGCGCGGTGATGGTGGTCGGCGGCAATATCGAAGGCTATACCCGTGTGATGACCACCGCCATCGCGCTGGAAACCAGCAAGGGCGATCTGCCGCTGGCGCTGGCGCTCGGCATGGTGCTGCTGGGCGTGGTGCTGCTGCTCAATGCGGCGATCGCGCTGCTCAGGCGCTGGCGCGAGCAGCTGGACGACACGCTGCCCGACGCCGAGACCCTGCTGGCATCCACCCCGGCAGCCCAGGGCGCAGCGCGATGACGCTGCTTTACCACCTGGATGGCGTCAGCGTGAATTTTGGGCGCGTGCAGGCGCTTGGCGACTGCACGCTTCGCGTCGCCGCCGGCGACAGGCTGGCGCTGGTGGGCGCCAACGGCAGCGGCAAGAGCACGCTGCTGCGGGCGTTGCACGGCATCGTCCCGCCTGCGTCAGGGCACTTTGCGCGCGACCCGCTGGTCCGCCAGGCCATGCTGTTTCAGCGTCCCTATATGCTTCGCGCCAGCGTGCTGAACAATGTGGCGCTGGGCTTGTGGCTGCAGGGCGTGCCCTGGCAGGCCTCCCGGCTGCAGGCGATGCAGGCCCTGGCGCGGGTGGGTTTGGGCGAGCTGGCGCGGCGCAATGCCAAAGCGCTGTCGGGCGGACAGCAGCAGCGCGTCGCGCTGGCGCGGGCCTGGGCCCTGAAGCCCGGCGTCTTGCTGCTCGATGAGCCGACCGCCAGCCTGGACCCGGCCGCCAAGCGCGAAGTGGAGCGCCTGATGGCGGAATTCGCCGCTGCGGGCATGACGCTGATCTTCAGCAGCCACAACCTCGGGCAGGTCAAGCGCCTGTCCAGCCGCGTGGTGTATCTGGAGCGGGGCCGGCTGGTGGCCGATCTGCCGACCGCCGATTTTTTCAACGGGCCGCTGCCTGCAGCGGCTGAAGCGTTTTTGAAAGGCGAACTGCCATGAGGAAGTTGAACGTGCTACTTGCCGGTTTTAAAATTTTCAAGCCTTTTAGGGTGCTAGCGCTTATGACCATTGCGTCGGCAGCTACTGTTTCGATAGCGCAGGCAACCAGCATCGTGGTGGCCTCCACCACGTCCACCGAGCAGTCGGGGCTGTTCGGCCATTTACTGCCGGCATTCAAAAAAGCGTCGGGCATCGATGTGAAGGTGGTGGCGGTCGGCACCGGGCAGGCGATTGACATGGGGCGGCGGGGCGACGCCGATGTGCTGTTTGTCCACGACCAGGAGGCCGAGGAAAAAATGGTGGCCGAAGGCTTCGCCCTCAAACGCCATCCGGTGATGTACAACGACTTCGTGCTGGTGGGCCCGGCGGATGACCCGGCCGGGGCCAAGGGCCGGGACATCACCGCGGCGCTGAAAAAAGTCGATGCGGCCCAGGCCGGGTTCGTCTCCCGTGGCGACAAGAGCGGCACCCATGCGGCCGAGCTGCGCTACTGGAAGCTGGCCGGCGTCGAGTCGCCACCAGCGTTTGCCGGCTACAAGGCCTGCGGCTGCGGCATGGGGCCGGCGCTGAACATCGCGGCCAGCCTGGGCGCCTACGTGCTGGCGGACCGGGGCACCTGGCTGTCCTTTAAAAACCGGGGGGGCCTGGCCGTGCTGGTCGAGGGCGACAGGCGGTTGTTCAACCAGTACGGGGTGATGGTGGTCAGCCCCGAAAGGCATCCCCATACCCAACGGGCCGAAGGGCAAAAGTTTGTCGACTGGCTGGTGTCGCCGGCGGGGCAGGGCGTGATCGCAGGCTACAAGATCAACGGCGAGCAGCTGTTTTTCCCGAACGCGGCACAGTGAGCGGCAGCCCCAACCCACTGGCCTGGCCCCACGGTTTGGCGTGCCGTACCTTCTTATAATTTCACCGTGAATTCCCCCCTGCGCGCCCGCCCACCCCTTGCCGTCTGGAAACGCCTTGCCGCCTGGCTGAGCTTTCTTGCCGTGCTGTCGGCCCTGCTGGCGCCGGTTTCGCTGCTGGCCGAAGAGGTGCGCACCGGCAAGCTGGGCGGTTTGTGCAGCGCGCGCATGGCGCCGGCAGGCAGCCTTGACGCGGGCACGCAAGAGGCCGCATCGCTGTCGCCGCATTGCGACTGGTGCGGTTCCAGCGCGCTGGGCCTGCCCCCGCTGCCGCTTGGCGTTGCCGTTCCTGTTGCCCGTTTTCACGTCGATGCGGTTGCGGTTGCGGCCGTCCTGCCCGCATCCGTCACCGGGCTTCCCTTCAGCCGCGGCCCGCCCGCAGCTTGAACTGAACCGCCTCTGCCGAGGCCAGCCCCGCCCGGCTCGCTCGGCCGGTAAGCCCTCGCCGTTCTTTTCAAGGCTCGCATGCGCAGGACGCCTGCGCCTTCGTGTTGCTTTGCCCGTATTCACATATTCACGTATTCAACATCTGCCATGAACCACTTTATTGTTAAAAAATCCTTCGCCGCCATTGCGGTCTGCATGCTGGCCCTGCCCGCGTTCGCGCATATCCAGCTGGAAACGCGAGCAGCGCCTGCCGGCAGCGCCTACAAGGCTGTCTTCCAGGTCGGCCACGGCTGCGAAGGCTCGCCCACCACCGGCATTTCAGTGCAAATTCCCGCCGGTTTCCAGGGCGCCAAGCCCTTCCCGAAGGCGGGCTGGACCTTGTCCGTCAGGAAGGACAAGCTGGCCAAGCCCTATGACAGCCACGGCAAGCCTGTCACGCAGGACGTGAGTGTGATCAGCTGGACGGCAGCGGGCAAGGGCGCTGCGCTGCAGGACGCCCATTTCGACGAGTTCATGCTGCGCGGAAAACTACCTGAAACGGCCGGGCCGCTGTGGTTCAAGGTGCTTCAAACCTGCCAGAGCGGGCGCCTGGACTGGAGCGAGGTTCCGGCCTCGGGCACGTCCGCCAAAGGCCTGAAATTCCCGGCGGCTTTGCTGGAAGTGACCGCAAACGCACCGCTTGCCGAGGGGGCCCAGCCGGCCCAGGCCAGCCAGCCGGTTCAGGTGAAGGATGCATGGGCCCGCAGCACGGTGGCCGGCCAGCAGGGAACGGGCGCCTTCATGACCCTCACCGCCAAAACCGCCACCCGCCTGGTCGGCCTGTCGTCCCCGGCCGCCGGCATCGCCGAGGTGCATGAAATGAAGATGGACGGCGATGTCATGAAGATGCGCGCATTGGCCGGCCTTGATTTGCCCGCCGGCCAGCCGGTGCAGCTCAAGCCGGGCGGCTTGCACATCATGCTGATGGAGTTGAAGCAGCCGCTGGCAAAAGGCGGCACGCTGCCGCTGACGCTGCTGCTCAAGGATGCCAAGGGCGTAGAAAGCCGTGTCGAGCTGAAGCTGCCCGTGGGCGTGGCAGCGCCGGGAGCGCTGGAAATGGGCGCCGGCCAGCAAAACCAAGGCACCCACCGGCATTGAGCGGCTGGCAGGCCTGGCAGCTGCAGACGCCTTGGCCTGCATCAGGGTATTGAAAGGGTGGAAGGGTATCCTTGAGCGGTCAACCCAATTAAGGAGACCCCATGAAACACGCCAGTCTGCAGATCATTCGCGACGAACATGCGTCGGTGGCCGCCATGCTCAGGTCCATGCGCATGATGATCGAGCGTGGGCCGGGGGACCATCCGGAACGCTTCTTCGATGTGCTGCGCGCCATGCTGTTCTACATTGACGAATTTCCCGAACGGCTTCATCACCCCAAGGAGTCGGAGTTGCTGTTTCCCTGCGTGCTGCGGGCGGCGCCGTCGATCCGGGCGACGGTGGAGCGGCTGGAAAACGAGCATGTCAACGGACAAAAGGCGGTGCGGGAGCTTCAGCATCTTCTGCTGGCCTGGGAACTGCTGGGGGAGCCACGGCGGCCTGAATTCATGACGCAATGCAGGCAGTATGTGGACTTCTACCTGGAGCACATGCGGCTGGAGGAAACCGTTGTCCTGCCCGAAGCCCAACGGGTGCTCAGCGATGCTGAATGGAAGGCATTGGACGAGGCATTCGAGAAGAACGACGATCCCCTGACCGGCAAGCATCCGCAGAATCCCGTCTACGACCGCCTGTTCACCCGCATTGTGATGCGTGCGCCGGCACCGATCGGGCTGGGAGAAGGCTGACGCGCCTGCGCCCAGGAACGCCCAATGACACCATGGGCAATGTGGGCCATGGCCTGCGGCACCAATGCCCGCGGGGCAGGGGCTGTGCTGGCCCGAAAGCGAAAATTATTGATAAAAACCTGCTCCAGCGCACGTCTATCCTGCGGTGTTAGCTATAAAAAACATAGCAGTCTTGATGCCCGCCACCGTCATCAGCAGCGAGCCCAGCACATGCAGCAGGGCAATGCCTGCGGCCAGGCCGTACCGTTCTTGCATGAGGTGGGTGACGACTTCGGCTGAAAAGGTCGAAAACGTGGTCAGCCCGCCCAGAAACCCGGTAATCAGCAGCAGGCGCCAGACCGGGTCGAGCTGCGGCAAGGCCTGGAACACCGCGATGGCCAGGCCGATCAGGTAGCCGCCGATCAGGTTGGCCGCCAGCGTGCCCCAGGGAATGATGCCGCCGGGCGTGAGCCACAGCGCCAGGCCCCAGCGGGCCAGGGCGCCGAGGGCGGCACCGATGGAGATGGCAAGAACAGGCAGCATCGCGGCAGTTTGCCATGCTGCGGTCAGCACCCACCCGCCCGCCGTATCCTTGTCATATTTTTTAAAGTTTCGCCCATGACTTTACCTACGACCTCAACCCGCTGGCAGTTCTGGATCGACCGGGGCGGCACCTTCACCGACATCGTGGGCAAAAGGCCCGATGGCTCGCTGGTCACCCACAAGCTGCTGAGCGAGAACCCCGAGCAGTACCGCGACGCGGCCGTGGCCGGCATTCGCCACCTGCTGGGGCTGGCGCCCGGCGAGCCTATTCAAGCAAGCGTGGTCGATTGCGTGAAGATGGGCACGACGGTGGCGACCAATGCGCTGCTCGAACGCAAGGGCGAGCCGACGCTCCTGGTGACGACGCGCGGTTTCAGGGACGCGCTGCGCATCGCCTACCAGAACCGCCCGCGCCTGTTCGACCGCCACATCGTGCTGCCCGAGCTGCTCTACAGCGCGGTGATTGAAGCCCGGGAGCGCATCGGCGCGCAGGGCGAGGTGATCCAGCCGCTCGACGAGGCGCTATTGGAAAAGGAGCTGCTGGCGCATTACCAGACAGGGCTGCGCAGCGTTGCGGTGGTCTTCATGCACGGCTACCGCTACACCGATCATGAAAAAGCCGCCCAGCGGATGGCACGGGAAATCGGCTTCACCCAGATCAGCGCCTCGCATGAAGTCAGCCCAATGATGAAGTTCGTCAGCCGGGGCGACACGACGGTGGTTGACGCCTATCTTTCACCGATATTGCGCCGCTATGTGGAGCAGGTCGCCGGCGAAATGCCGGGCGTCAAGCTGTTTTTCATGCAGTCGTCGGGCGGGCTTGCCGATGCGCGCGTTTTTCAGGGCAAGGACGCGATTTTGAGCGGTCCGGCCGGCGGCATCGTCGGCATGGCCCGCACGGCAGCCATCGCGGGCATTGAAAAAGCCATCGGCTTTGACATGGGCGGCACCTCGACCGACGTGTCGCATTACGCCGGCGAGTTCGAGCGCGAGTTCGAGACCCAGGTGGCCGGCGTGCGCATGCGCGCGCCCATGATGAGCATTCACACGGTGGCGGCCGGTGGCGGCTCCCTGCTGAAATTCGACGGCGAGCGGTTTCGCGTCGGCCCGCAGAGCGCCGGCGCCAACCCCGGCCCGGCCAGCTACCGGCGCGGCGGCCCGCTGGCGGTGACGGACGCCAACGTGAGGGTCGGCAAGGTGCAGCCGCGCTATTTCCCCCGGGTGTTCGGCCCCAACGCGGACGAGGCGCTGAGCTACGAGGCAGTCGATACCCTGTTCAACGACCTGGCCGGGCAGACCGGCCGCAGCGCCGAGGGGGTCGCCGAAGGCTTCATCCACATCGCCGTGCAGCAGATGGCCAACGCCATCAAGAAGATTTCGGTGGCGCGCGGCTACGACGTGACCCGCTACACGCTGCAGTGCTTCGGCGGCGCGGGCGGGCAGCATGCCTGCCTGGTGGCCGACGCGCTGGGCATGACACGCGTGTTCGTCCATCCGCTGGCCGGCGTGCTGAGCGCCTACGGCATGGGCCTGGCCGACCAGAACGTGATCCGCGAGCAGGCCGTCGAGGTCAAGCTCACCGCTGGCGCGCTGCCCGAGATTGCCGGCAAGCTCAGGCGGCTCGCCGCCAGCGCGGAGGACGAACTGCGGCGCCAGCAGGCCAACGCCGGCGCCATCACCACCCATCAGCGGGTGCATGTGCGCTACGAAGGCAGCGACGCGGCGCTGGTCGTGCCTTTTCCGGCATCTCTGGCGCCCCTGGCTGCATCCCCCACAGGAGCAGGGCCAGAGTGGCAGCCGGCGGCCGGCGCCATTGCTGCAAGCTTCGAGGCCGCCTACCGCCAGCGCTTCGCCTTTCTGATGCAGGGCAAGGGCCTGGTGGTCGAGGCGGTGTCGGTCGAGGCGGTGCTGGCGGGCGATGCGCCGGTCGAGGCGTTGCGCGCAACGCACCCCGTCCGCGAGGTGCCGCGCCGCGAAACCGTGCGCATGTACTCGGGCGGCCAGTGGCACGACGCGGCGCTGGTGGTGCGCGAAGACCTGCGGCCCGGCGACCTCATTCCCGGCCCGGCCATCATTGCCGAGAAGAACGCCACCACCGTCGTCGAGCCCGGCTGGGAAGCGAATCTGACGGCGCTGGACCATCTGGTGCTGGAGCGGCGCGAGGCCCGCGCCATCACGTTCGCCGCCGGCACCACGGTGGACCCGGTGCTGCTGGAGGTGTTCAACAACCTGTTCATGAACATCGCCGAGCAGATGGGCCTGCAGCTGCAGAACACCGCCTACTCGGTCAACATCAAGGAGCGGCTGGACTTCAGCTGCGCGCTGTTCGACACCCAGGGCAACCTGATCGCCAACGCGCCGCACATGCCGGTTCACCTGGGCTCGATGGGCGAGAGCATCAAGACGGTGATCCGGGAAAATGCCGGCCAGATGCAGCCGGGCGATGTCTATGTGCTGAACGACGCCTACCACGGCGGCACGCACCTGCCCGATATCACCGTCATCACGCCGGTGTACCTGGCAGGAAGCGGGGAGCCCCCATCCCCGCCCTTCCCCAGCGGGGGAGGGAGTCATCCGGATTCACTCCCTCTCCCTCTGGGAGAAGGTTGGCGTGAGGGCGGACCCCGCCCCATCTTTTATGTCGGCAGTCGCGGCCACCATGCCGATGTCGGCGGCATCACGCCCGGCTCGATGCCGCCTTTCTCGACCCGCATCGAGGAAGAAGGCGTGCAGATCAACAATTTCAAGCTGGTGGACCGCGGCGTGCTGCGGGAAGCCGAGATGGTCGCGCTGCTCAAGAGCGGCGAATACCCCTCCAGGAATCCGCAGCAGAACATGGCCGATCTGAAGGCGCAGATCGCGGCCAATGAAAAAGGCGTGCAGGAGCTGCGCAAGATGGCCCGGCAGTTCGGCCTGGAGGTGGTGCTGGCCTACATGCGCCATGTGCAGGACAACGCCGAGGAGTCGGTGCGCCGCGTCATCACCCGGCTGAAGGACGGCGAGTTCACCCTGCCACTGGACAACGGCGCGCAGATCAAGGTCGCCATCCGGGTGAACAACATCGAGCGCAGCGCCGAGATCGACTTCACCGGCACCTCGCCGCAGCAGGCGAACAATTTCAATGCGCCCACCGCCGTCTGCATGGCCGCCGTGCTGTATGTGTTTCGCACGCTGGTCGATGACGACATTCCGCTCAATGCCGGCTGCCTCAAGCCGCTGAAGGTCATCATTCCACAAGGCTCGATGCTCAACCCGAACCCGCCGGCCTCGGTGGTGGCGGGCAATGTGGAGACCTCGACCTGCATCACCAACGCGCTGTACGGCGCGCTGGGCGTGATGGCGGCGGGGCAGTGCACGATGAACAACTTCACCTTCGGCAATGCGCGGCATCAGTATTACGAGACCATCTCGGGCGGCTCGGGCGCCGGCGGCGTGCTGGACGAGGCGGGCCGGGTGGTGTCGGGCTTTGACGGCACATCGGTGGTGCAGGCCCACATGACGAACTCGCGCCTGACCGACCCCGAGGTGCTGGAGTTCCGCTTTCCGGTGCGGCTGGAGAGCTACGCGATCCGCGCCGGCTCGGGCGGCGCGGGCCGGTGGACGGGCGGCAACGGCGGCGTGCGGCGGGTGCGCTTCCTGGAGCCGATGACGGCCAGCATCTTGTCGAACGGCCGCAACTACGGCGCGTTCGGCATGGACGGCGGGCAGGCGGGGCAGGTCGGGCGCAATGTCGTGGTGCGCGCCGACGGGCGCATTGAGACGCTGGGGCATATCGGCCAGGCCGAGATGCTGGCGGGCGATGTGTTCGAGATTCATACGCCTGGCGGCGGCGGGTTTGGCAAGGCTTAGTGTTTATTAATTTCTTAATGAAATCAGCCGCTGGCGCGGGTGGTGTATGCATGGTGCGCTATAAGTTTTGATGTAGAGGGCTTTGGGCTGGTTTTTCTTTTCTCTGCTTTGGTTTTGTGGTTGTTCCTGGCTTTGTTGCCGCTGTTGGGGCTGGCCGGGAGTAGCCCGGCGGCTACTCACTTTCTTTTGCTTCGCTGTATAGACCGGAGACATGGGAAACAGGTGTGCGAGGACATGTGTTTCCCATGTCTCCGGTCCATACACTTCGCCAAAAGAAAGTAAGCAAAGAAAGGCGACCCGGCTGTCCGTGACCCCTGCGCTTCGCTACGGGGCAGGCACGGACAGAACGGGGCAGGCGGGGGCGGATTCGGGTTCGGGGAGGCCCCATCCCTGGCTTCCCCAGCGGGGGAAGAGAAACACCGGGGAAAGCCAGGAAAATGGCGCAAATTTTTGATCAAAATGGGCTCCAGCGCAAGCGGTGCTTGCGCAAGCAGCTATGAATTCAGGAGCGAAAAGGCTGTCCGGCTTGGCTGTTGCCCGCCAGGGTGACACAGCTCTAATTTTGCTTAAATACCAGGCGCTGAAAAGCCCGGGGGCAGATGCACCAAGTCCGCCGGCTCGTCAATGTCGTGCAGCAGCGGGCCCCGCCAGACGCGCAGGTCCAGCGCCGCCATCCGTTGCAAGGTTCGGGCGGCGACGGCGGACGTGCTCCACGGCATGTCGGCGAACAGCGCCGGGCAGGGCGACTTCAGGCCGATCAGCACATAGCCGCCGTCGGCCACCGGCACCAGCACCGCGTCATGCGCCTGGAGCTGGCGGGCCGCTTCGCTGATGCGCGCGGCCGTCAGCGCCGGGCAGTCGGTGCCCATCAGCAGCACCGGCTGGCCGTGCCCGGCGGTGATGCGGTGAACGGCGCTGGCCATGCGCTGGCCCAGGTCGCCTGCGGCCTGCGCGGTGCGGATCACCGGCTCGGGCAGTTCCATCGCCATCGTCCGCCAGGCCGGGTCGCCCGGCGGCGGGCTCATGCACAGCTCGACCACCCCGGCGTCGGCCGCCAGCGCCTGCCGCAAGGTGTGGTCCAGCATCCGGCGGGCCAGCGCCGCCGCGCCTTGCGCGCCCAGTGCCGGCGCCAGCCGGGTCTTGACGCTGCCCGCAACCGGCGCCTTGGCAAAGATGACCAGACGCGGCCGCTGGGCAGGCACGGGCAGCTGCCTCACCGGTAGAGCGCTGCCAGCGCCTCAGGCGCCGCGCCGCGCCAGTACGCCAGGCGCAGCCGCCACATCAGCCACACGGTGCGCCACACGCCGCGGCTTTCCCAACGCCGGCCCGAGGTCGCGACCCGCTCGCGCAGGCACGCCGGGCGCGACTGTTTCAGCAGGCGCATGGACATCTCGATGTCCTCCATCAGCGGCTGGGCCGGAAAGCCGCCCGCCGCGTCGAAGGCCGCGCGGGTCATGAAAAAGGCCTGGTCGCCGGTGGCGATGCCGCTCAGGCGCGAGCGCAGGTTCATCAGCGCGGCAACCACCGGCAGCAGCCGGGGCCGGCCGTCAATCGCCACATCGAAGCGCCCCCAGACGCGTCCGCCGCTACCGAGTGCCTGCAGGATCAGCCGGTCGGCATCGGCGGGCAGGCGCGTGTCGGCATGCAAAAAAAGCAGCACCTCGCCCCGTGCCTGCCCGGCACCGGCATTCATCTGCAGCGCCCGGCCGCGCGGCGCGTGGACCACCTGGGCCCCGGCGGCCCGGGCCAACGCCGCCGTGGCGTCGGTGCTGCCGCCATCGGTCACCAGCACCTGCGCGCCACGCGCCAGCAGCGGCGCCAGCGCCTGCAGGCTGGACGCGATGCCGGCGGCCTCGTCCAGCGCGGGAATCACCACCGACAGCCGGGGGCGTGCCATGGCCGGCTCAGTGCGCCAGCGCGCCGCCGCAGCTGCTGCCCTGGCCGGCGGTGCAGCCATAGCAGTGGCCGGCCACGCGAATGGGCTGGTCCTGCAAGTCGGTTTTGAGCAAATCGCGCAAGTGCCGCCGCAGGCCCGAGGTGCCCAGGGGCAGCCCCAGCTGCTGGTTGAAGTCGCAGTCCGACAGCCAGCCCTGCCAGTCGACGCTGACGGTGCTGCGGCACATGACGCCGGGCAGGTTGTGCGGCGCAAAGCTGCGCTGCAGCAAGTCCAGGTAGCCGTCGAACGTGCCCTTGGACACCAGGGTCGAGCCAAAACGCTGGATCGGCATGTTGGCCAGCACGAACAGGTCATTGAAAACGATGCCGAAATGCGCCCGCAGCTCGCGCTTGTAGTCGGCCTGCAGCGCCTGCTGCTCGGGCGGCAGCACGGGGCCCTGCGGGTTGTAGACCAGGTTCAGCACCAGGCCGGAGCCGGGCTGGCCGTAGCCCAGGCTGTTGAGCTGCTTGAGCGCGGCAATGCTGAGGTCGAACACGCCTTCGCCGCGCTGCCTGTCCACGTTGGCAGCCGAGTAGCAGGGCATGGAGGACACCACCTCGACCCGCTCTGCGGCCAGGAAGGCGGCAAGCCCCTCCTGGTCCGGCTCATGCAGGACAGTCAGGTTGCAGCGGTCGATCACCCGCACGCCCTGGGCCCGCGCGGCGCGCACCAGTTCGCGAAAGCCCGCATGCAGCTCCGGCGCGCCGCCGGTCAGGTCGAGCGTGCCCAGACCGCGCGCCGCCAGCGCCTCGGGGATCAGCGCCAGGGTGGCGGCGTCCATCATCTCGGTGCGGTGCGGCCCGGCGTTGACGTGGCAATGCACACAGCTCTGGTTGCATTTGTAGCCCAGGTTGACCTGCAGGGTGTCCAGCCGGGCGCGCCGGATCTCGGGAAAGCGGATCTGCCTGAGCAGGGGAAGGGTGTCGTGCATGTGGAATAGGTCGTTGCAGGTGTAAAAAGTTCAGCCCAGCAGCGCGGCCAGCCGGGCGCGCACCTCGGGCGCCATGGCGTCGGGCTGGGTGACCAGGGCATTTTTCAGGGCGGTGTGCGCCTCGCTGACCGGCTGTTCGGTGCCGAGCAGGCGAATCGCCTCGGCGGCGATCTGCTGCGCGCGGCCGGCATTCTTGAACAGGTTGGCCAGCGCCATGTCGGCCGTCACATGCGCCTCGCGCGGGTGCCAGCAGTCGAAGTCGGTCACCAGCGCCAGCGTGGTGTAGGCGATTTGCGCCTCCCGCGCCAGCTTGGCCTCGGGCATGTTGGTCATGCCGATCACGCCGCCGCCCATGGCGCGGTACCAGTTCGATTCGGCCAGAGTGGAAAACTGCGGGCCTTCGATGCAGACATAGGTGCCGCCTTCGTGCAGCGTCACCCCGTGCCCGGCGCCTTGCGCGGCCAGCACGTGGCGCACGGCCCGCGCCAGCACGCTGGCCGTCGCCGGGCAGACCGGCTGCGCCATCGACACATGGGCCACCGCGCCCTGGCCGAAGAACGTGCCTTCGCGGCGGCGGGTCAGGTCGATGAACTGGTCGGGCAGCACCATGTCCAGCGGCTTGAACGCCTGCTGCAGCGAGCCCACCGCCGACACCGACAGCAGGTAGCGCACGCCCAGCTGCTTCATGGCATAAATATTGGCGCGGTAGGGCACTTCATGCGGCAGCAGGCGGTGCCCCCTGGCATGGCGGGCCAGAAAAGCCACCGGAACGCCGTGCACGTCGCCGGTCACCAGCGCGTCCGATGGCGCGCCGAACGGCGTGTCGACCCGCTGCTCCCGCGCGTTTTGCAGCGCGTCCATCTGGTAGAGGCCGCTGCCTCCGAGAATGCCGATCAATGCTGGGCTCATGCTGGTAGAGACTGGTTGAAGTTAGACTGGAATCGGCCCGGTGGCACCGCGCCGGCGAAATCACGATTTCGAGCACGATTTTGAGCACGCTGTACGGGCTTTCACCGTATCCTGCTTGAAGTCGTCTGAACGTCGTTTACGTCGTTTATAACGCCGCCCGCCGTCGGCCGGGTTTCTTGCGGCCGGCGCGGCGTCCGGCTCAACAACCTACAGGCACATCCACCGTGAACCGACGCCAGCTTTTCCTTGCCGCGCTGCTCCTGGCGGGCATCGGCTGTTTTTTTGCATTCGGCCTGGACCGCTATTTCAGCCTGGCCTTCCTCAAGGACAGCCAGGCCCGCTTGACAGCCTTGTTCATGGCGCGGCCGCTGCTGGTGACACTCGTTTATTTTGCGGTGTATGTGGCCGTGACCGCGCTGTCCCTGCCGGGCGCGACCCTGATGACGCTGGCCGGTGGCGCCACCTTCGGGCTGGGCTGGGGCGTGGCGGTGGTGTCGCTGGCCTCCACCGTGGGCGCGACGCTGGCCATGCTGGCGGCCCGCTACCTGCTGCGCGATGCGGTGCAGGCACGCTTCGGCCGCCGCCTGGACGAGGTCAACAAGGGCATCGACAAAGAGGGGGCGTCTTACCTCTTTACCCTGCGGCTGATTCCGGTGGTGCCGTTTTTCGCCCTCAACCTGCTGATGGGCCTGACCCGCATCCGGACCTGGACCTACTTCTGGGTCAGCCAGCTGGGCATGCTCGCCGGCACGCTCGCCTATGTCAACGCGGGCACGCAGCTTGCCCGCATCGATTCGCTGGGCGGCGTGCTTTCGCCCGGCCTGATCGGCGCTTTCGCGCTGCTGGGGCTGCTGCCGCTGGGCATCGGCAAGGGGCTGGATGTTTTCAAGCGTCGCCAGGTCTACGCGCGCTGGAAAAGCGTTCGTCCGGCCCGCTTCGACCGCAACCTGATCGTCATCGGCGCGGGCGCGGGCGGGCTGGTCACGGCCTATATCGCCTCGGTGGCCAAGGCCAAGGTGGCCTTGGTGGAGGCGCACAAGATGGGCGGCGACTGCCTGAACTACGGCTGCGTGCCGTCCAAGGCGCTGATCCGCAGTGCCACGCTGGCGCACCAGATGCGGCATGGCGCGCGCTACGGCCTGTCCGGCTACCCACCGGCCATCAGCTTCAGGGCCGTGATGCAGCGTGTGCAGGACATCATCGGGCAGATCGCGCCGCACGACAGCGTGGCGCGCTACACCGCCCTGGGGGTCGAGGTGCTGCAGGGCCATGCCCGCATCGTCAACCCCTGGACGGTGGAAATTGCCCTGAACGGCGGCGGCACCGCGCGGCTGACCACCCGCAGCATCGTGATCGCCGCGGGCGCGCGCCCGGTGGTGCCGCCGCTGCCGGGCCTGGAGGCGGTGGGCTATGTGACCAGCGACACCTTGTGGGACGCGTTTTCGCGCCTGGACGAGGTGCCCCGGCGCCTGGTGGTGCTGGGCGGCGGCCCGGTCGGCTGCGAGCTGGCGCAGGCGTTCGCGCGCCTGGGCGCAGAGGTCACGCAGGTCGAGCTGGCGCCGCGCCTGCTGCCTCGGGAAGACGAGGCGGTGTCGGCCCAGGTGCGCCAGGCGCTGGAAGCCGACGGGGTGCGCGTGCGCACCGGTCACCGCGCCCTGCGCTGCGAAAACATCGGCGCGGCGAAGGTGCTGCGGCTGTCGCACCAGGAAGGCGAGGTCGCCATCGAATTCGACCAGCTGATCTGCGCCGTGGGCCGGGCGCCGCGCCTGACGGGCTATGGCCTGGAAGAACTCGGCATTCCGACGCGCGGCACCATTGAAACCAACGACTATCTGCAGACGGTCTACCCCAATATCTACGCGGCCGGCGACGTGGCGGGCCCTTACCAGCTCACCCATGTCGCCGCGCACCAGGCCTGGCATGCCGCCGTCAATGCGCTGTTCGGCGACTGGCGGCGCTTCAAGGCCGACTACGCGGTCATTCCGCAGGCCATTTTCGTGGATCCGGAAGTCGCCCGCGTGGGGCTGAACGAGCAGGAGGCCCGCGAGGGCGGCGTGCCCTTCGAGGTCACGACCTACGGCATTGACGAGCTGGACCGGGCCATTGCCGACAGCGAGGCGCGCGGGTTCGTGAAAATACTCACCGTGCCCGGCAAGGACAAGATCCTGGGCGTCACGATTGTCGGCACGCACGCCGGCGATCTGCTGGCCGAGTATGTGCTGGCGATGCGCCACGGCCTGGGCCTGAACAAGGTTCTCTCGACCGTTCATGCCTACCCCACGCTGTCTGAAGCCAACAAATACGCCGCCGGCCAATGGAAGCGGGCCCATCCGCCGGCCCGTTTGCTGGAATGGGCGCGCAGATACCATGACTGGAAACGGAATTGACATGATGCCAAATCAACCCGAAGCGCATTTTTTCAGGCGCCAGTTTGCTATTAAAACTATAGCTGCTTGCGCAATATGCACCTGCGCTACAGCCGTTTTTTGCCAAAATCCAAGCGTTCCCGACGGGCCGGCTGCCGCAACGCCAAAAGCGGCCGCGCCGGTTATCAGCCCCTTCTCCTCGGCTGGCGGCAGCGTGCCGCCCGCGCCGTGGCGCGTCGTCGGCCTGCCGGGCGGAAACAAGCCGCTGACGCAATTCGACCTCGCTCCACTGGAAGGCCGCGCCGTGCTGCGGGTCAGGACCGACCATTCCTATGCCAACCTGGTGCATGACCTGCCGGGCGCGTTGCTGGCGCCCGGCATGAAATTGCGCTGGCGCTGGCGCCTTGACCAGCCGTTGCCGGGGGCCGACTTGCGCCAGCGCCAGGGCGACGACAGCCCGCTCAAGGTCTGCGCGTCGTTCGACCTGCCGATCGAGCAACTCGGCCTGGTCGAGCGCAACCTGCTGCGCGCCGCCCGCCTGGCGAGCCGCGAAAAACTGCCCAGCGCCACCCTGTGCTATGTGTGGGACGCGACGCTGCCCGCCGGCACGCTGCTGGACAACGCCTTCACCCACCGCGTGCGAATGATCGTGGTGGACGGCGCCGAGCAGCGCCTGGGCCAGTGGGTGGCGCATGCGCAAGACCTGGCCGCCGACTTTCGCCGGGCCTTCGGCAACGAAAGCGCGACCCTGCCGCCGCTCGAAGCCGTGCTGGTGGGCGGTGATTCCGACAACACCGCCAGCCAGAGCCTGGGCTATGTCGGCGACATCACCCTGACGCCGTGACGCTGCGCAAGTCGCGATCGCTGAGGCTGAGGCTGAGGCTGAGGCTGAAATTCCAGGTCGCCCCGCGCCGGGGCGCTGCGGCATGAGCCGGCTGGTCCTTCTGGGCCTGGGCCATGCCCATGTGCAGGTGCTGCATGGCCTGGCGCAAAGCCGGCCTGCCGGCGTCGACATCACCGTCATTGCGCCTCAGCCGTATCGGCTGTACTCCGGCATGGTGCCGGGTTTCGTCGCCGGCCATTACACGCTCGATGCGTGCGTGATGAATCTGCAAGGGCTGCTGGCGCGTAGCGGTGCCCGGTACGTTGCGAGCAGCGCCGTGGCGATGGATGCGGACGCCGGTGCCGTCACGCTGGCCAACGGAGACACGCTGGCCTATGACTGGCTGAGCCTGAACACCGGCCCCGTCATGGACCGTGAAAAGCTCGAAGCGCGCATTCCCGGCGCCCGCGCGCATGGGCTGTTTGTCCGGCCGATCGAGGCTTTCGGCCCGCTCTGGAGCCGCCTGGCCGAGCGGGCCGGCCGGCAACCCTTGCAGCTGGCCGTGGTGGGCGGCGGGGTGGCCGGGCTGGAGCTTGCCATGGCCGCGGCGCATGCATTGGCCGCTCCCGTGTCCAGGCCCGGCGGGCGCGTGACCCTGGTCACGGGCGGCACGGCGCCGCCGGCCCATCAGGGCGCAGGTGTGCAGCGGCGGGTGGCGGCGGCCTTGCGGCGGCTTCGGGTGGACGTGGTCCCGGACACCTGCGTCGGGATGGGCGCCGGCCAGATCCTGCTGGCCAGCGGCAGGCAGCTGGCCTGTGATGCGCCACTGCTCGCTGTTGGCACACAGGCGCCGCCCTGGCTTGCCGGCAGCGGTCTGGCGCTGGACGCGGCCGGTTTCGTCGCCGTGAACCGCTGTCTGCAAAGCACCAGCCACCCCGGCGTCTTTGCCGCCGGCGATGTGGCCAGCCGTGTCGATGCGCCGGCCCGGCAGGCGCGCAGCGGTGTTTACGCGGTGCGGGCAGGGCCACCGCTGCTGGCCAATCTGCGGGCGGCCTTGCAGGCCCGGGCACTGAAGCCGTACCAGCCGCAACAGCGCACGCTGAGCCTGATTTCGTGCGGCCACCGCCACGCCATCGCGTCCTGGGGCGGCCTCAGTTGGGAAGGCGCATGGGTCTGGCGCTGGAAAGACCGCATCGACCGCCGCTTCGTGGCGACTTATGGGGCTTGAGGCGCAACGACAGGCAAGTTGAGAGCGGTAAGCCCAAAGCCGACAGGATGATTTTAATGACCAAATCAGCCCCTGGCGCAGCTGTGGCATGCGCAGCCAGCTATCAATTCAGGAGTCTTGACCACCAGGCGACACGCTGTGGCTGACGCTTGGCGGCACGGCCTGGCCCTGCTGGCGTGCCCGGAACAGCCCGGCGCGCATCAGGAAAACCGTCGAGATCGGCACGGTGATGGCGATGAACACGGCGATCAGCAGCGGAAAAACAGCCACTTCGCCGCGCTGGAGCGAGAAGAAAATCACCGTGCCCAGCGTCACGCACCAGCAGCCGCCCGTGGCGATGAGGGCCGGCGCATGCACGCGCTCGAAAAACGTCGGCAGGCGCAGCAGGCCGACCGAACCCAGCAGCGCCAGCGCAGCCCCGGCCAGCACCAGCGCGGCCACCACCAGCTCGGCCCAGGCCGGCAGGTCCACTTCCGGCATCATTCGATCACCTCGCCGCGCAGCAGGAACTTGGCCATCGCCGTGGTGCCGACGCAGCCCAGCAGCGCCACCAGCAGCGCCGCCTCGAAATACTGGTTTTCGGCATAGACCAGCCCCAGCACCAGCATGACCAGCATGCCGTTCAGGTAGAGGCAGTCCAGCGCCAGCACCCGGTCCTGCGCCGCCGGCCCCTTGATCAGCCGGGCCAGCGCGCAGGCCATGGCCAGCGCCAGCATGCACAGCGCCAGCGGCAGCGCCCAGGAAAGAATCGGATTCATGACTCGAAAATCTCCATCAGCGGTTGTTCGTAGCGGGCCTTGACCAGCGCGGCGATGGCCCGGGCATCGTCCACTTGCAGCACATGCAGCAGCAGCATGGTCCGGTCGCGCGACAGCTCGGCCCAGGCGGTGCCGGGGGTGATGCAGACGATCATCGCCAGCATCGCCAGCCCGTTGGGGTCGCGCAGCGCCAGCGGCACCCGCACGAAGCCTGCGGGATGGCGCCGGCTGCCGGGCCTGAGCAGCAGCCGCGCCAGAGCGAGGTTCGAGCGCAGCGAATCGGCCAGCACGCTGACCAGCAGGCCGAGCGCCAGGCCGGGCCGGCGAATCCGCACCGGCACCGGCCGCAGCCCGGCGGTGAACACCGGAATCGCCAGCGCCAGCACCAGCGCCAGCAGCAGGTGGCTGATGTCCAGGGTGCGGTTGAGCAGCAGCCACAGCGCGAACAGCGCCAGCGACAGCAGCGGCGCGGGCAGCAGCCGCTTCATGGCGCTTCTCCGGCCGACGGGGCCTGTGCGGCGGGCGGGCGGGCGCCGGGGAGTTGCGCGGCGGGGCCGGGGACGGGACGGGCCGACATCACTGCCCGCACATACAGGCCGGGGCTGTGCAGCGCATCGGCAGTGGCCTGCATGTAGCGCATCACCGGGCCGGCCTGCAGCGTCAGCACCACGCAAGCGCCCAGCAGGCCGGCGATGGGCAGGCCTTCGAGCAGCCGCAGCTGGAGCGCGGCGCGGTCGTAGGTGGCCCAGAAATGCAGGATGCCGGCCCGCGTGAGGGCAATCAGGGCCAGCAGGCCGGTGGCGATCAGAAGCGCGGCCAGCATCCAGCCTGCGGCGCCCGGCGGCTGGCTGGCCGGCAGCCCCAGCCCGAGCGGATTGAGCAGGGCCGTCAGCATGGCGAATTTGCCGACAAAGCCGGGCAGCGGCGGCAGGCCGGCAATCACCAGCGTGCAAGCAATGAAGGCCAGCCCCAGCAGCGCCACGGCGGCGGGAATCACCCGGCCGGGGAGCAGCTCCTGGTCATCGTCCAGGTCCAGTCTTTCGGCCGGCACCAGGTCGGGCGTCAGAAAAGGCGCGTCGTCGTCATCGTGCGGCGCCAGGCTGGCGCCGTCGTTGCGCCAGCGGTCCATCAGGTCGGTCAGCAAGAACAAGGCGCTGATGGCCAGCGTCGAGCCGGGCAGGTAGTAGAGCAGGCCGGCCGTCAGCCGGTGCTGGCCGAAACCGGCGGCCGCCAGCAGCGTGCCCGACGACACGATGGCGGCGTAGCCGGCCAGGTAGCCCAGCCGCTGTGAGCCCAGCATGCCGATGGCGCCGAAGGCCATCGTCACCATGCCGCCGCCCACCAGCCACAGGCTGCCGAACTGTGCCGAAGCGCCGGCGTCGGCGTCGAACAGCAGCAGCCACAGCCGCAGCAGCGCGTAGATCCCGACCTTGGTCATTATGGCGAACAGCGCCCCGACCGGCGCGGTGGCCGCGCTGTAGGCCGGCACCAGCCAGAAATTGAGCGGCCAGATCGCCGCCTTGATCAGGAAGGCGGTCGCCAGAATGCCGGCCGCCGCATGCAGCAGGCCCCGGTCGGTGTCGGCCACCCGCGGAATCGCCAGCGCCAGGTCGGCCATGTTCAGCGTGCCGGTCATGCCGTAGAGCATCGAGGCGCCGATGAGGAACAGCGACGAGGCGGCCAGGTTGATGGCGATGAAGTGCAGCCCGGCCCGCACCCGCGCCCGGCCCGAGCCGTGCAGCAGCAGGCCGTAGGAGGCGGCCAGCATGATCTCGAAGAACACGAACAGGTTGAACAGGTCGGCCGTCAGGAAGGCGCCGGCCAGGCCCATCAGCTGCAGCTGGAACAGCGGATGGAAGTGAACCCCGGCCCGGTGCCAGCGGGCGGCGGAAAATACCGCCGACGCCAGCGCGATGGTGCTGGTCAGCACCAGCATCATGGCCGACAGCCGGTCCAGCGCCAGCACGATGCCATAGGGCGCGGGCCAGTTGCCGGCCAGGTAAACATCCATGGCCGACGCCGAGGCCCGCTGGTCGGCCCAGGCCAGCAGCGCCAGCGCCAGGCCCAGGCCCAGCAGGGTCGAGGTCAGGTTCAGGGTGAGCTTGGCGCGCTGGCGGTTTTCGCCCATCAGCAGCATCAGCGCGGCGGTCAGCAGCGGCAGCACGATGGGCGCGAGCATCAGGTGCGGCATCACCGCCGCGGTGGCGGCGTTCAGGGCCTGCGCCGCGCTGGCGGCCATCAGGGCCATCATGGCATCTCCTGCGCATCGTCGTCCGGGCTGCCGTCCACATGGTCGGTGCCCGTCATGCCGCGCGAGGCCAGCAGCACCACCAGGAACAGCGCCGTCATGGCAAAGCCGATGACGATGGCCGTCAGCGTCAGCGCCTGCGGCATCGGGTCGGCATAGTGCTGCAGGTCCTGCGGCACGCCGGCCTCAAGCACCGGCGCCATGCCCAGCGACAGCCCGAGCCGGCCCATGCTGAAGATGAACAGGTTGACCGCATACGACAGCAGCGCCAGGCCCATGATGACCTGGAAGGTGCGCGGGCGCAGCAGCAGCCACACGCCCGAGCCGGTCAGCACGCCGATGGCAAGGGCCAGGACGATTTCCATCAGTTGCCTTTCAGGGGGATGGGGGTGGGAGCCGGGACCGGGGCGGCCTCCAGCGCTTCCTCGGCCATGCGGGCGTGGTAGCGGTGGCCGCGCACGGACTGGTGGGCTATCGAGGTCAGGATCATCATGGTCGAGCCGACCACCAGCGAGAACACGCCCATGTCGAACGCAATCGCGCTGGCCACGTGCAGCTCGCCCAGCAGCGGCAGCACCAGGTGCGCGGTGTGGCTGGTCAGGAACGGGTAGCCCCAGGCCAAGGGCGCCAGGCCGGTCACCAGCACGATCAGCCAGCCCATGGCCATCCAGCGCCGGGTGCGCAGCGGCAGGTGGGCCTCGACCCATTCGGTGCCCGAGATGATGTACTGCAGCAGCAGCGCCACCGCCAGCACCAGCCCGGCCACGAAGCCGCCGCCCGGCGCGTTGTGGCCGCGCATGAAGAAGAAGATCGCCACCATCACGGCAAACGGCAGCAGCAGCCGGGCCAGCACCGCCGGCACCATCAGGTAGCCCACGGCGGTGTCGACCGCCTGGCGCGGGTTGAGCAGGTCTGTCGCCAGGTCGGCCGACATGGCGCGCTGCTGCTCGGGCAGGTCCATGGCTTCGGGCGCCGGCCGAAAGCGCCGCAGCAGGGCATAGACCGTGAGCGCCACGATGCCCAGCACCACGATCTCGCCGAAGGTGTCAAAGCCCCGGAAGTCCACCAGCATGACGTTGACGACATTGCTGCCGCCGCCTTCGCTCAGGGCGCGCTGCAGGAAGAAGGTCGAGGTGCTTTCGGGAAACGGCCGGCTCATCATGGCCCACGACAGCAAGGCCATGCCCACACCCGCGCCCACGGACAGCAGCAGGCCCCGCAGCCGGCGCAGCTGCGCGCCGCGCCGCCCGGCCACGCGGGCCAGGCGCAGGTCTTCATTTCGCTTGGGCAGCCAGCGCAGGCCCAGCAGCATCAGCACCGTGGTCACGGTTTCCACCACCAGCTGCGTCAGGGCCAGGTCGGGCGCTGAAAACCATAAAAAGGTGACGCAGGTGCACAGCCCGGCCCCGCCCATCAGCGCCAGCGCGGCCATGCGGTGGTATTTGGCCTGCCAGGCGGCGACCACGGCGCAACCCGCGCCCACTGCCCACAGCAGGGCAAAGGCCGGCGACAGCGGCAGCGAAGCCCGGTCGCCCACGTACAGGCCCTCGGTCCACATCGGCAGGGTGCCGGCCGCCAGCACGGCGCATGTCAGCCACAGCATCTGCCACTGGAGACGCTGCGTGGCCAGGAGCCGCCGGCCCTTGCGCCCGGCCTGCGTCAGCAGGGCCAGCGCGCCGTCGAACAGGCGTTTGCCATTGATGCGGTGCATCAGCGGCGGCGCATCGACATGGCCCAGCCGGCGCTGGCGGCGCAGCAGCCTATACATCAGAATGCCGCCCAGCATGGCCAGGACGCTCATCAGGAAAGGCGTGTTCAGGCCATGCCAGACGGCAAGGTTGAAGTCGGGCAGTTCGCCGCCCACCACCGGATGCGCCGCCGCATTGAGGAAGCCGCCCACGGTCCGCTCGGGAAAGATGCCGACCACCAGGCAGGCCAGCACCAGCAGCTCGACCGGCACCCGCATCCAGTGCGGCGGCTCATGGGGCTGCCGGGGCAGGTCGGTGGCCGGCGGGCCGAAGAACACGTCCACCGTGAAGCGCAGCGAGTAGGCGACGCTGAACATGCCGGCCAGCGTGGCGGCCACCGGCAGCAGCAGCGAAATCAGCGGCGTCGCCTCGATGAAGACGGTTTCGGCAAAGAACATTTCCTTGGACAGGAAGCCGTTGAGCAGCGGCACCCCCGCCATGGCCGCGCTGGCGACCATGGCCAGCGTGGCGGTCACCGGCATCATCCGGCGCAGGCCTGACAGCCGCCGGATGTCGCGCGTGCCGCTTTCGTGGTCCAGGATGCCGGCGGCCATGAACAGCGACGCCTTGAAGGTCGCATGGTTCATGATGTGGAACACCGCCGCCACCGCCGCCAGCGGGCTGTTCAGGCCCAGCAGCAGGGTGATGAGGCCCAGGTGCGAAATCGTCGAATAGGCCAGCAGCCCTTTCAGGTCGTTCTGGAACATCGCCGCATAGCCGCCGATCAGCAGCGTGCACAGGCCGGCGCCGCCAACCAGCCAGAACCACGGCTCGGTACCGCCCAGCACCGGCCACATCCGGGCCAGCAAAAAGACGCCGGCCTTGACCATGGTGGCCGAATGCAGGTAGGCCGACACCGGCGTCGGCGCGGCCATGGCATGCGGCAGCCAGAAGTGAAAGGGGAACTGCGCGCTCTTGGTCAGCGCGCCCAGCAGCACCAGCACCAGGCAGGTCAGGTACAGCGGATGGGCGCGAATCTGGCTGCCTGCGGCCAGCACCGTGTCCAGGTCGTAGCTGCCGGCGATGTGGCCCATCACCAGCATGCCCGCCAGCATGCACAGCCCGCCGGCACCGGTCACCGTCAGCGCCATGCGCGCGCCGCGCCGCGCATCCTTGCGGTGGTGCCAGTAGCCGATCAGCAGGAACGAGAACAGGCTGGTCAGCTCCCAGAAGAACGCCAGCTGGATGATGTTGCCCGAGAGCACGATGCCCGCCATCGAGCCCATGAAGGCCAGGAAAAATGAAAAGAAGCGTGGCACCGGGTCGGTCGGCGCCATGTAGTAGCGCGCATACAGCACCACCAGCGCGCCGATGCCCAGCACCAGCATGCAGAACATCCAGGCAAAGCCGTCCATGCGGATCACCAGGTTCAGCCCCAGCGCCGGGAGCCATTCGATCTCCTGGCGCAGCACGCCGCCATCGGCAATCTGCGGAAAATACAGCGCCGCCTGCACCGTGCAGAACAGGGCAATCAGCCCGGCCAGCGTCGATTCGGTGTTGCGCGCATTCGCGGGCAGCACTGCGGCGATGAGACTGCCGATGAAGGGCAGCAGAATGAGGGTGATCAGGGGCATGTCCGAATGATTTTACGGGTGAGGTTTTAGCGGCTGGGCCTGAAATCGATGTGTACTATGAAAATAGTAGCTACTTGCGCATGCTGAATGTGCGCGAAAGGCTTATTTGGCTTGCAGTTTGTATGTATTAACGCTTTTGATTTGAATCGATGCGGCGTTTGTTGATTGGCTTTGGCTTTGGCTTTGGCTTTGGGAGGTTTCTTCTGTGGATTGAGGGGTGAGCGCCTTCCCGGCGGGGGTAACTTTCTTTTCTGGCAAAAAAGAAAGTCACCAAAGAAAGTTGCCTGGGGGTCGGGGTCGGGTTAGAGCTGAACGCTCTGTCGGGCCGTCGCTTCGCTGGGCCCTGGGTTCTTTGATCTGAGGGCTGGTAGCGATGCCTGTGACTGGCTGGTTCTAGCGCTCGTTCGCCAACAGCTTCACGCTCTGCTCGATCTGATTTGCTTGCGCTGCGCGCGTCGCTGTCGGTTGTTGGCTGCGCTATTCTTTTTCTCTTCATCTGCTAGGTTCAGGGTGTCCATAGAAGAACCTGCCACGCCAAAGCCAATCAACAAACGCCGCATCGATTCAAATCAAAAGCGTCAGCAGTTACTGAAATCCATGCCTCGCGCAGGCATAAAAAATGCCGGACTGAATCCGGCATTTCATCAAGGCAGCAGCAACCCGTCAGGCGCCAAAGAAATTCTTCAGCTTGTCGGTCCAGCCTTCTTCGCTAGGCGAATGCTTGGCGCCGCCTTTCTTGATCGACTCGTCCAGTTCCTTGAGCAGCTTGCGCTGGTGCTCGGTCAGCTTTACTGGCGTCTCGACCGTGATGTGGCAGTACAGATCGCCCGGATAGCTGGAGCGCACGCCCTTGATGCCCTTGCCGCGCAGACGGAACTGCTTGCCGGCCTGGGTTCCCTCGGGAATGTCGATTGCTGCCTTGCCCGCCAGCGTTGGCACGTCGATTTCGCCGCCCAGCGCGGCTGTCGTGAAGCTGATTGGCATGGTGCAGTGCAAATCGTCCCCGTCACGCTCGAAAATATCGTGCTTCTTGAGACGAATTTCGATGTACAGGTCGCCGGGCGGCCCGCCGTTGCTGCCGGGCTCGCCGTTGCCCGTCGAGCGGATGCGCATGCCATCGTCAATGCCCGCCGGGATCTTGACTTCCAGCGTCTTGTTGGTTTTGGTCTTGCCCACGCCGTGGCAGGCAGTGCAGGGCGAGGGAATCAGCTTGCCAGTGCCCTTGCACTGCGGACAGGTCTGCTGCACGCTGAAAAACCCCTGGCGCATCTGCACCACGCCATGGCCGTGGCAGGTGGTGCAGGTGGCCACTTTGGTGCCGGGCTTGGCGCCGCTGCCATGGCAAACGCTGCAGTCGTCCCAGCTCGGAATGCGAATTTGCGCATCCTTGCCTTGGGCCGCTTCTTCCAGCGTAACCTCCATCGCATAGCTCAGGTCGCCGCCGCGGTAGACCTGCCGGCCCCCCTGGGCGCCGCCGCGCTGGCCGCCGAACACATCGCCAAAAATATCGCCGAAAGCTTCGGCAAAGCCGCCAAACCCTTCGGCGCCCGGACCGCCGCCGCGCATGTTGGGGTCCACGCCGGCATGGCCATACTGGTCATAGGCCGCGCGTTTCTGGGCATCGGAAAGCATCTCGTAAGCCTCTTTGGCTTCCTTGAACTTTTCTTCTGCAACCTTGCCGCCATCTCCCTGATTGCGGTCAGGGTGGTATTTCATTGCAAGCTTGCGATACGCTTTCTTGATGTCGTCGTCATTGGCGTTTTTTGGAACGCCGAGCGTGTCGTAATAGTCTTTTTTGGCCATGTCAGGTCAGGCAATCATTGTTAAATTTCAGCAGTGAACAAAGGCAAAAACGGGGCCGTAAGCAGCGAGGAATTCATGAAAGATAAAACACAAAAGCGGAAAGCCGGGATCGCTCCTGGTTTCCGCTCTTGCGCTAGCTAGGCACTTTTATGCATCCGTGGCGCCATCCTGGCCGGCGCCCATCAGCCCTTCTTGACTTCCTTGATTTCAGCGTCAACCACATTGTCGTCGGCCGGTTGTGCATGCGACTGCGCCGCGCCTGCTGCCGCGCCGTCATTCGCACCCGCATCACCACCTGCCTGCGACGACTGCATGTCGGCATACATTTTTTCGCCCAGCTTCTGGCTGGCTTCCATCAGGGCGGCATTCTTGGCCTCGATCGCGGCCTTGTCGTCGCTCTTGAGGGCCTCTTCCATGTCCTTGATGGCGACCTCGATTTTTTCCTTCTCGCCGGCTTCGAGCTTGTCGCCATATTCGCCCAGCGATTTTTTCACGCTGTGCACCATGGCTTCGGCGCTGTTCTTGGCCTGCACGAACTCGACCTTTTTCTTGTCGTCCTCGGCATTCAGCTCGGCGTCCTTCACCATCTGCTGGATCTCCGCTTCGCTCAGGCCGGAGTTGGCCTTGATGGTGATCTTGTTTTCCTTGCCGGTGCCTTTGTCCTTTGCGCCGACGTGCAGGATGCCGTTGGCGTCGATGTCGAACGACACTTCGATCTGCGGCGTGCCGCGCGAGGCTGGTGGAATGCCTTCGAGGTTGAACTCGCCCAGCGCCTTGTTGCCCGAGGCAATCTCGCGCTCGCCCTGGAACACCTTGATCGTCACGGCCGGCTGGTTGTCCTCGGCGGTCGAGAAGGTCTGCGCGAACTTGGTCGGGATGGTCGTGTTCTTCTTGATCATCTTGGTCATCACGCCGCCCATGGTTTCGATGCCCAGGGACAGCGGCGTCACGTCAAGCAGCAGCACGTCGGTACGGTCGCCCGACAGCACCTGGCCCTGGATCGCGGCGCCAACCGCCACGGCTTCGTCAGGGTTCACGTCCTTGCGCGGCTCCTTGCCAAAGAATTCCTTGACCTTTTCCTGCACCTTGGGCATGCGGGTCATGCCGCCCACCAGGATCACGTCGTGGATGTCGTTCACATTGATGCCGGCGTCCTTCACGGCCACGCGGCAAGGCGCAATCGTGCGCTCGATCAACTCGTCCACCAGGCTTTCCAGCTTGGCGCGGGTCACCTTGACGTTCAGGTGCTTCGGACCCGAAGCGTCTGCGGTGATGTAGGGCAGGTTGATGTCGGTCTGGGCGCTGTTGGACAGCTCGATCTTGGCTTTTTCAGCCGCTTCCTTCAGGCGCTGCAGGGCCAGCACATCGTTCTTGAGGTTGACGCCGGAATCCTTCTTGAACTCGTCGATGATGTAGTCGATGACGCGCTGGTCGAAGTCTTCGCCGCCCAGAAAGGTGTCGCCGTTGGTCGAGAGCACCTCGAACTGCTTTTCGCCATCGACATCGGCAATCTCGATGATCGAGATGTCGAAGGTGCCGCCGCCCAGGTCATACACCGCAATCTTGCGGTCGCCCTTTTCCTGCTTGTCCAGGCCGAAGGCGAGGGCGGCAGCGGTGGGCTCGTTGATGATGCGCTTGACATCCAGTCCGGCAATGCGGCCGGCGTCCTTGGTGGCCTGGCGTTGGGCGTCGTTGAAATAAGCCGGCACGGTGATCACGGCGTCGGTCACGGGCTCGCCGAGGTAGTCTTCGGCGGTTTTCTTCATCTTGCGCAGGATGTCCGCGCTGACCTGCTGGGCCGACAGCTTCTTGCCGCGCACTTCAATCCAGGCGTCGCCGTTGTCGGCTGGCACGATGGAATAAGGCATCAGGGCAATGTCCTTCTGGACTTCTTTTTCGCTGAACTTGCGGCCGATCAGGCGCTTGACGGCGTAGAGCGTGTTCTTGGGGTTGGTGACAGCCTGGCGCTTGGCCGATGCGCCAACCAGCACTTCGCCGTCTTCTTGATACGCCACGATCGACGGCGTGGTGCGCGCGCCTTCGGCGTTTTCAATGACACGAGGGGTATTGCCTTCCATGATGGAAACGCAACTGTTGGTGGTGCCCAAGTCGATGCCGATAATTCTTCCCATGATTTACTCCAGTTTTTTGATTCGTTAAGTTTGGATGCCGGACAGGACTTTCAGTCGTACGCCGCGGCACCAGGCTGCTGATGACTTGCGGATAAGTTCTACAACTTCAAGGTTTGCAGTGAATTTTTTGTCACGACTGCGGCGCGGCCACCACAACCAGTGCGGGACGCAGCACGCGCTCGGCAATCAGGTAGCCTTTTTGCAGCACGGTCACCACGGTATTGGCTTCCTGCTCTGAGGGCACCATGCTGATCGCCTGGTGTTGGTGCGGATCGAACCTGGCACCGACTTCAGGATTGACCTCGATGACCTTGTTGCGCTCCAGGGCACTTTTGAGCTGCTTGAGCGTGGCGTCAGAGCCTTCGCGAAGTTGTTCGAGCGTGGTTTCCTTCAGGCTCAAGCCTGCTTCCAGGCTGTCCAGTACCGGGAGCAGGCTTTCCGCAAAGCCCTCCAGGGCAAACTTGCGCGTCTTGGAAATTTCATCTTCTGCCCGGCGCCGTGCGTTTTCAGCCTCGGCCTTGGCGCGAAGGTAATTTTCCGACAACTCTGTATTTTTGGCCTGCAGCGCGGTCAGTTCGGCCTGCACTGCATCAAATTCATTGGCCGCCTGTGCTGCTTCCAGTTCTTCCGGACTGGGTTCGCCTTCCAGGGCCTGGTTGTGCTCGGGTTGTTTAATCTCAGACATGTTGGTAGAGGTGATGTGAAGCTGTTAAGTGGATTAGCTTGGGCTTGAAAATCCCTTTTCAAGACAGGGATTTGCACAGGGCCCTGAATTTCAGCGCTGCTGTCAGCGCGGCGGCCGCAACAGGCATTGCCGCCGCTGATTGAAGACACTGATCAGCCGGACGGGATTGTAGAGGCGCTTAATGGATGGCCGTTTGCCAAACGGCATTTGCTGGCGGTGAGCGGTTTGGGCTTTACTTCATTGTCCAGGCCCTGCTAATTAATCACCGGCATATGCAGGAGTAAGCTGGAGCCGCAACTGCTGACCTTCACGCCTGGCCGCAGCGACGTTAAAAAGCAGTGGCCTGAATTAAGTTGAGGCGCGCTTGCAAGTGCGAAGCGCTGTTGTTTATTTGCAAACGACTGGCTGCAAGCCGCTTATTTCTCGCTGTCGGCAGCGATCTTGGTCTGGCTGATGGCCCATTTTCCGGCAAAGGCCTGCAAATCGTTCAGGCGTTTGAGCAGGTCCGCGCCCAGCGTGGTGACGGTGTAGCCACTGGTGCCGTGGCCGAGCAGGCCGGCGGCGCGCAGTTCCTTGATGCGGGTGTTCAGGGTGTTGGGCGTGATGTTGCCGATGCTGTCCTGAAGCAGCCGAAACGTTTGAGGATGGCCATCCTTCAGTGCCCACAGCACACGCATGGCGTAGCGCGATTCCAGCAGTTCAAGCAACAGGCTAACGGCAGCGTTTTCTTTGGCACTCATTTGTTATCTCCTCGGATCGGTCGGTCATGGGTTGGATACGGCTAAGCAAAAAGCCTGCTGCCAAATATAACGCAAATTCCATTTTGCTACGAGTTTTATAGCTGGTCACGCCCGCGCTGTTTGGACTGGCGGCCTAAAACGCTTTGAAAAGCCGAAATCATGCGAACGCCCATGAGGCCCGCGCCGACGGCGAATCCGTCTGTTCGGCTATGCCAGGAAAACCGAACGGCCTGTGCGGGACGACTCGATGATGCTTTCAATCACCTGCTGCACGCCCAGCGCCGAGCGACCGGTGACAGCCGGCGCCGTGCCGTCTTGCACTGCGCTAATAAAATCGTGCGGCACGGCTCGGTGTGCGGCACGGTCAAAGGCCATCGGGTTGGCCCCGCCGCCCGACGCCTGGCGTTCGCCGAGCGTGATCAGCTTTCCACTGGTGAGGCAAACCTTCAATTCGCCGCCTTCGAGCGTTGCCGTGCCAAGCGTGCAGTTGAGTTCAATACGCTCGGCAAAACCGGGATAGGCCGCTGTAGTGGCCTGCACCACCGCAACGGCGCCGTTCGCGTAATGCAGCAAGGCGGATGCGGTGTCTTCGCCTTCCATCTGGTGCACCGCGCTGGTGCTGGCGATTCCCGTGACCCGCGCGGGCAAACCCGTCAGGCTGAGCAGCAAGTCGAGCGTGTGAATTGCCTGGGTGATCAGCACGCCGCCGCCGTCGCGCGCCAGCGTGCCGCGCCCAGGCTCGTCGTAATAGCTTTGCGGCCGCCACCAGCGCACCGATGCCGCAACGCTGATGAGATGGCCGAGTTCGCCGCTTTGGAGCAATGTCCGAAGGCCCTGGGCCGCCTCGCGCAGGCGGTGCTGCAGCATCACGGCCAGCGTGACACCGGCTGTTTCGCAGGCCTGCACCAGCGCCAGTGCGCGGCCGGAGTCAATTTCAAGCGGTTTTTCAACCAGGACATGCTTGCCCGCGCACGCTGCGCGCCGCACGATATCCAGGTGGGTATTGGGCGGCGTCAACACCAGCACTGCTTTCACGCTGAGGTCATCAAGAATGTGCTCCAGCTGGGTGGTTCTGCGCGCCCCCGCAGGCAGGGCAACGGCTGCCAGACGCTCAGCGCTGCGGCCATAAACCCAGGCCACGTCTGCCTTGCTGGCAAGATCGGCGAGACTCAGGAAATGGGGCGCCGAGCCCAGGCCGGCGCCAATGACCGCAAGGCGCAACCGCTCTGGTGCCGAGGTGCCAACAATGGTTGCGCGTCAAAATTCATGGGCCTGAACCTTAAGCTTTATCAGTTGTCTTACAAGAGTTGAGTGCGCAATAACGTCAACTTTGCGTCAATGGCTTAAGGAGGATGTCCGGCAACTCACCTGACGGCTGCATGGTGTGCGCATTGTTGCCCCGGCGCAGGCGTTCGCGGCTGTTCGAAAGGTGGATGCGCATGGCTGCGCGCGCAGCTTCCGGGTCCTGGTCACGGATGGCGTTGTAAATGCTTTCGTGTTCGCTGTTGACGCGCTTCAGATAATTCATGCGGCCTTCGGGCGCGCTGTGTGCGGTGTTGACCCGGGTACGAGGGATGATCATCGTGCCCAGATAGGTCATCAGGTCGGCGAAATGGCGATTGCCCGTGGCGCGCGCGACCTCCATGTGAAACCGGAAATCGGGTGGAACCGCATCTGAATTTTGGTGAATCGAATCATCAAAGACATGCAACGCGGTTTCCAGTGCTGTCAGGTTTTCAGGTGTTCTTCTCTGGGCGGCCAGGCCAGCGGCTTCGGTTTCAAGGCTGATGCGCAACTCGAGCACGGAGATCACGTCGGCAACGGTGGCAAAGTCTTCCGCGGTGATTTTAAAATTCCCAGCTTCCTGAGGCGGCAGAACGAAGGTGCCGATGCCATGCCGGGTTTCGACCAGCCTGGAGGCCTGAAGCTTGGACAGCGACTCTCGAACCACGGTGCGGCTGACATCAAAACGCACCATGATTTCCGCCTCTGTCGGCAGCTTGTCTCCGGTCTGAAGCTGGCCTTCACGGATACTGGCCGCGAGCGTTTCCACGATCTCATCCACCAGCCCGCGAGGACGGCGCGCGCGTCGCACCGGCTCCAACCGACGAGGTGGAGTGGTTTCGAAATGACTAGGGGTTTTCCTTGAGTTCATAAAAAAGTGATTGACAAGCCAAAGACCAAAACTGAAAATTAAAGTCATCAGACAACATACGACTGATGAATGAATGGATTGACTCTAACAAACCTGATAGAAAAGTCCAGTGTTTTACAACCGCACCGGCCCTGAAAAAAATGACACTCAAAGTTCACGAAAAACTGCTTCTGACCGGCGCTGCCGGCGGTTTGGGCAAGGCCTTGCGCAATCGTCTCAAGGAAAACTGCGCCGTGCTGCGCCTGTCCGATGTGCAGGCATTTGGCGATGCGGTTGATGGGGAAGAAGTGGTGTTGGCCGACTTGGCTGACGCCGCTGCGGTGGATGCGATGGTCAAGGGCGTCGATGCGATCGTTCACCTGGGCGGCGTATCGGTTGAAGGGCCCTTCGGCCCCATCCTGCAGGCCAACATCCTGGGGGTCTACAACCTCTACGAGGCAGCCCGCAAGCATGGCATCAAGCGCATTGTGTTTGCCAGCTCCAACCATGTCACGGGTTTTTACCGGCAGGACCAGACCATCACGGCCGACCATCCGGCCCGGCCCGATGGCATGTATGGCCTGAGCAAGGCGTTCGGTGAAGACCTGTCGCGGTTTTACTTCGACCGCTACGGCATCGAAACCGCTTGCGTGCGCATCGGCTCGTCGTTTCCCGAGCCCAGGGATCGCCGTATGCTCGCCACCTGGCTGAGCTTTGACGACCTGCATCGCCTCATCACCGCCTGCCTGACCACGCCGGTGCTGGGCCACAGCGTCATTTTCGGCATGTCCGATAACGCCGTGACCTGGTGGGACAACAGCCGCGCCCGCCATGTCGGCTATGTGCCGCAGGACAGCTCCGATGTGTTCCGCGAGGCCGTTTATGCACGCACGCAATCGCCCGACCTGAACGATCCGGTGGCCCAGTACCAGGGCGGCGGCTTTGTCGTGGCCGGCCCTTTCACCGAATAAGCAGCATGAGCAACATGCCAAAGCCTGAGCTGGTGCTTGATGCGCGCAACGGAACGGGCGAAAGCCCGGTGTGGCATGGCGCCGAGCAGGCGCTGTACTGGGTCGACATTCCGGCGCGCAAGCTGTGCCGCTGGACGCCGGCCACCGGCGAGAGCCAAAGCTGGCTGGCGCCTGAAATGCTGGCCTGCGCCGCGCCCATCGCCGGATCGAATCAATGGATCGCCGGCGCCGAAAGCGGCATCTTCCAGCTTTCACCGCAGGATGACGGGCAACTCGGCTTCGAGAGACTGGCGCCCGTCAGCCATGCCATGCCGGGCATGCGCTTCAACGACGGCCGCTGCGACCGCCAGGGCCGCTTCCTTGCCGGCACCATGTTAATGAATATGGGCGCTGGCGCAAGTCTGGGCTGCGTTTACAGCTATCAAAATGATACTGGTTTGACCCAGTTGCTAGACGGCTTCATCACCCCCAACGGCATGGCCTTCAGCCCCGATGGCCGCACAATGTACCTGTCGGATTCGCATCCCTTGGTGCAGTCGGTCTGGGCTTTTGACTACGACATCGAGACCGGCACGCCGTCGAACCGGCGGCTGTTCATCGACATGAACCCGCTGCCCGGCCGGCCCGACGGCGCGGCCGTCGATGCCGACGGCGGCTACTGGATCTGCGGCAACGACGCCGGCCAGATTCACCGCTTCACGCCTGACGGCAAGCTGGACCGCTCGCTGGCGGTGCCCGTCAAGAAGCCGGCCATGTGCGCCTTTGGCGGCGCCGGCCTGGACACCCTATTCGTGACATCGATTCGCCCCGACGGAATCGATTTGACTGACCAGCCGCTGGCCGGCGGTGTGTTCGCGCTGCGCCCCGGCGTGCGCGGACTGCCTGAACCTGTTTTTTCGCGTTTTCCCATGTCGCTCTAGCCGAGCATTTTCAATTCCAATCAGGAGACTTTCATGAAATCAATCCGCCGTCCTTCCTTCCGCGCCGCCGCGCTGACAGCGAGCATTCTCGCCAGTCTCTGTGTCTCGGCCCATGCCGTCGAATTGCGCTCGGCCGACGTGCACAACAGCGATGAATACCCCACCGTTGCCGCCGTCAAATACATGAGCGACGTGCTGGCCAAGCAAAGCGGCGGCAAGTACACGATCAAGGTGTTCAACAAGAGCGCGCTGGGCACCGAGAAGGAAACGCTGGACCAGGTCAAGATCGGCGCGCTGGAGATGAACCGCGTCAACATCAGCTCGCTGAACTCGACCTGCCCGAAGAGCCTGGTGCCCACCATGCCCTTCCTGTTCGACTCGATCGCGCACATGCGCAAGTCGCTCGATGGCCCGATCGGAGAAGAAAT
>JAQGLT010000097.1 GCA_028292745.1 Polaromonas sp.
TGTTCGAGAACCTGACGCCGCTGTTCCCGCGCGAGCAGTTCAAGCTCGAACGCGACATCAAGGCCGAGGAAAACCTGACCAGCCGGATCATCGACATCATCGCGCCCATCGGCAAGGGCCAGCGCGCCTTGCTGGTGGCGCCGCCCAAGTCGGGCAAGACGGTGATGATGCAGAACATCGCCCATGCCATCGTGGCCAACTACCCCGAAGTGGTGATGATGGTGCTGCTGGTCGATGAGCGGCCGGAAGAAGTGACCGAGATGCAGCGCAGCGTGCGCGCCGAAGTCATTTCATCGACCTTCGACGAACCGGCCGCGCGCCATGTGCATGTGGCCGAGATGGTGATCGAGCGCGCCAAGCGCCTGGTCGAGCTCGGCAAGGATGTGGTCATTTTGCTGGACTCCATCACCCGCCTGGCACGCGCCTACAACAACGTGCTGCCCTCATCAGGCAAGGTGCTGAGCGGCGGCGTCGATGCCAATGCGCTGCAGCGCCCCAAGCGCTTTTTCGGTGCCGCCCGCAAGATCGAGGAAGGCGGCAGCCTGACCATTATCGGCACCGCGCTGATCGACACTGGCAGCCGCATGGACGAGGTGATCTTTGAAGAATTCAAGGGCACCGGCAACTGCGAAATTCACCTGGACCGCCGCCTCTATGAAAAGCGCGTGTTCCCGGCGCTCAACCTGAACCGCAGCGGCACACGCAAGGAAGAGCTGCTGCTGGCGCCCGAAATCTTGCAAAAGTCGCGCATCCTGCGCCAGTTCATGTACAACATGGACGAGATCGAGTCAATGGAACTCATGCTGAAGAACATGAAGGCGACCAAGAACAACCACGAGTTCTTCGACATGATGCGCCGGGGCGGGTAAAAATGCGATAATCGAGGGCTTCATGGAAAGTGCCTGGAACTGGTCCGGGTGGCTACCGAAACAATGAAAAAGGAAAGAGAATCATGAAAGAAGGCATTCACCCCAACTACCGCGAAGTTTGTTTTGTGGACCTGTCCAACAACTTCAAGTTCGTGACCCGCTCGTGTGTCAACACCAAAGAAATGGTGGACATGGAAGACGGCCGCAAGCTGCCGCTGTACAAGCTCGACACGTCCAGCGAGTCGCATCCTTTCTACACCGGCACGCAAAAATCCGTGGACAACATGGGTGGCCGCGTGGAGCGCTTCCGTAACCGCTTTGGCAAAACCCCAGCCAAGGACGCTGCACCGGTTGCTGCAGAATAAGCCTTCAAACGCTTTCGCCTGCCGGTAAAAAGCAGCCTGATTTTCAGGCTGCTTTTTTTTCGGCAGAATTTTCTAGGCCAATGGGTTTACGCTCAAGCGGTTGACCTTGTTGCTCAACCCTTGCTTGTCCGCCGCATCCGGCTCTTTTCATCTCCGACCACCCCGCCGCTTTGAACAAACCATCTCCCGCCATCATTGCCCAGTCCGCCGTACGCCGCCTGCCGCGCTGGGCGCTGCTGCTGTTTTGCGTGGCGTATATCGTGCCCGGATTTGTCGGGCGCGGCCCCTGGAAAAACGAAGACATCGCAGCGTTCGGCGTGATGCGGGAGCTCACCTCCGGCGCAGCCAACTGGTTGCAGCCACAACTGCTTGGGCAAATGACCGGTTTCGATGCCCTGGTTCCGTACTGGCTGGGCGCCATTGCCATCAAGCTGCTGCCCTTTGCCGACCCTGCGCTGGCTGTGCGCATTCCTTTTGTCGGGCTGCTGGCGATGACCCTGTGGGCCACCTGGTACGGTGTTTACTACCTGGCGCGCAGCCCGCAGGCCCAGCCGGTTGCGTTTGCGTTTGGCGGCGAGGCCGATCCGCTAGACTACGCCCGGGCCATTGCCGATGCCGGCGTGCTGGCGCTGATCGCCAGCCTGGGGCTGGCGCAGTTTTCCCATGAAACCACGCCCGCCCTGGCGCAGCTGGGGTTTACCGCCCTCACTTTTTATGCTATGGCTGCCAGCCCCTACCGCCAGGCCACCCGGGTTGCCGGCCCGGCGCTGGGCTTGCTGATCGGGCTGGCCGGGCTGGCCTTGAGCGGTGCGCCGACCCTGGCAGTGCTGCTTGGCCTGGGCGGCATCCTGGTGGAGTCAGGCCAGCTGCGCTGGGGCAATTCAGCACCCCAGGCGGGGGCCACGGTCAGGCGGCACTGCTGGCGCTGGGTGCTGGTGATCGCAGGAATCACGCTGGCCGTCGCCGCCGCCAGCCAATGGCTGCAGCTGTGGCGCTGGCGAATCGATTTGCCCGGCGCCAACGGACAGTCGGCCTGGAACGACTGGCGCAGCCTGGGGCGCCTGCTGGTGTGGTTTACCTGGCCGGCATGGCCGTTGGCCTTGTGGACGCTGTGGCGCTGGCGCCGTCAGTTGAGCAGCCGGCACGTGGCATTGCCGTTGTGGTTTGCCGGCATGGCCATCGCATCGGCACTGACGACCACCGCGTCCGACCGCAGCCTGCTGCTGAGCCTGCCGCCGCTGGCCGCCCTGGCCGCCTTTGCGTTGCCCACGCTCCAGCGCAGCGTGGCCTCGCTCATCGACTGGTTCACGCTGCTGTTCTTCACCACCTGCGCCATCGCCATCTGGGTCATCTGGATTGCCATGCAAACCGGCGTGCCCCGGCAGCCCGCGGCCAATGTGGCCAAGCTTGCGCCGGGGTTTTCGCCCAGTTTTTCGCTGATCGCCTTCCTGGCAGCAGTCGCTGCCACGGTGGCCTGGGCCTGGCTGGTGCGGTGGCGCACCGGCGCGCATCGCGCGGCCCTCTGGAAGTCGCTGGTGCTGCCCGCCGGAGGCGCGACCCTGTGCTGGCTGCTGCTGATGACGCTTTGGCTGCCCTTGCTGGACTATGCGCGCAGCCTGGGGCCGCTGTCGCGCCAAGTGGCCAGCCTGGTCGATAAAAAATCCTGCGTTGAAATTTATGGCGTGGGAAGTGCCCAGGCGGCGGCCCTGCAGTACCACGGCCAGCTTGAGCTTCGGCAAACCAGTCCGCAAGCCAACTGCCCGTACCTGGTGGTCGATATCAGCGCACAGCCCAGCCTGAGCACGGCAGTCAACCTGCCCGACTGGGCTTTTCAGGCCACGGTGCGCAAGCCCACCGACCGAACTGAAAACATGGTGGTGTACAAGCGGGTCAACCTCAGGAACCCGGCCCGCCCGGGGCCTTTTTCGCAGCATCGATGAGCGAGCTCAGGGTCGTCGGCCGTCATGCCGCCACCATTTTGGTGGGGCAGCTTGCGGTCATGGCTTTTGGCGTGGCGGACACGGTCATCGCCGGCCGCTACAGCGATTCGGCGCTGGCTGCCTTGTCCGTCGGCTCGGCGCTTTATGTCAGTGTGTTCGTCGGGCTCATGGGCATTGTGCAAGCGCTGCTCCCGGTATGGGCTGAAATGCTTGGCGCGCGCCAGCATGAGGCAGTCGGCCGGGCACTGCGGCAGAGCCTGTACCTGTGCGGCCTGATCAGCCTGCTGGGCATGGCCGCCCTGCTGTTTCCGGGCCCGCTGCTGCGGTGGGCCGAGGTGCCCGAACTCATGCGCGGCGAGGTACAGCGCTACCTGGCGGTACTGGCCTTTGCTTTCGTGCCCGCCCTACTTTTCCGGCTCTACAGCACCTTCAACCAGTCGCTGGGCAAGCCGCGCCTGGTGACCTGGCTGCAGGTTGCCGCCCTGTTCGTCAAGATTCCCCTGTCGATCTGGTGGGTGGCCGGTGGCCTGGGGGTCAAGCCCATGGGCGCGGTTGGCTGCGCCTGGGCCACGCTGGTCGTCAACTACGTGCTGCTGATACTCGCGGTGGCCATGCTGCGCAAACAGCCCATGTACCGGCCCTACGCCCTCTGGCGGCGCATGGAGGCCCCCGACTGGCGCCAACTGCGCGGTTTTGCCCGGCTGGGCCTACCGGGCGGCCTGGCCTATCTGGTCGAGGTGACGTCCTTTACCCTCATGGCGCTTTTCATTGCCCGGCTGGGCACGGTTGCCACCGCCAGCCACCAGATCGCCGCCAGCGTGGCGGCCATTCTCTACATGATGCCGTTGTCGATGGGGGTGGCCTGCAGCGCGCGTGTCTCATTTTGGCTGGGCGCAGGCAGGCCCGACTATGCCAGGCGCGTTGTTTTAATGGGTTTAAGGCTTACTGCGCTTATTGGGCTTGCACTAGGCGCTATTATTTCAATAGCAGGCCAATTACTGGCAAGCTGGTATTCATCCACGCCGGAGATCGTTTCCCAGGCTGCGGCGTTGCTGGTCTGGGTGGCTTTTTACCATGTGGCCGACGCCATTCAGGCGCTGTGCGCCTTTTTGCTGCGCTGCTACCGCATCACCATCGCGCCGCTGGCACTGTACGGCGTGCTGCTTTGGGGGCTTGGCCTGTACGGCGGCTACCAGGCGGCCTATCTGGGCATGGCAGGCTGGCCGGCCACCCGATCAGCCGCGACGTTCTGGATGGCGAGCACGGTCGCCATGGGCCTGGTGGCGGCTTGCCTGCTGGGCTTGCTCTGGCATGCCATGCGGCGCGCCGCACGGCATGCCCCGGCCAGCTTTCAGGCAGAAACCGCCTGAACCTGGGCCCCGGGCTGAACCTGGCGCACCCGGGCCGCAGGAAAACGGATGGAAAAGCACGATCCCTGTCCAACCTGGCTTTTGATCCTCAGTTCGGCCCCGTGGCGCTGGGCCACATGCTTGACAATCGCCAACCCCAGGCCCGTCCCCCCGGTTTCGCGTGAGCGGCTGCGGTCCACGCGATAAAAACGCTCGGTCAGGCGGGACAGGTGCTCGGGCGCAATCCCGGGGCCTGAATCCTGGACCCGGAATTCGCCCCAGCCATCGGCCAGCAGTGCCCACGTGACGCGAATCAGTCCGGTTTCAGGCGTGTAACGCACGGCATTGGTCAGCAAATTGGACAAGGCGCTGGCGATTTCGCGCTGGCTCCCGGCAATTTCGCACTCCGGTCCGGGCTCCAGCACCAGCTGATGGCCTTGCGGCGCAATGACTTGCGACAGCGCCCTGGCCTCTTGCACGCATTGGGCTAGCAAGGTTGTGGTCGCGCGCCATTCGGTGGCGCTGGGCAAGGGGCTGCCTTCAAGGCGCGACAGCGTGAGCAGGTCCTCGACAAGGGTCTGCATGCGCTGCGACTGCTGCGCCATCAGGTCCAGGTAGCGGTCGCGTTCAGGTTTTTTCAGCGGCAGGTTCTGCAGGGTTTCGATGAAGCCGGACACGACGGTCAGCGGCGTTCTGATTTCATGCGACACATTGGCGACGAAATCGCGGCGCATGGCCTCGGCCTGCTCCAGCGCGGTAATGTCGCGCGACAGCAGCAGTTTGCGGCCCTTGCCGTAGCGATGGGCATGCACCGACAGCTTGATGGGCCGCGCCGGTGTGCTGTCACTGCCCGGGATGACCACCTCATGCGAAAAATCAGCCGTGGCCATGTAGGCGCTGAAGGAAGGCTCGCGCACCAGATTGGCAACATGCTGAAGAATGTCGCGCCTGGCATCAAAGCCAAAATGCTGCGCGGCTGTCTGGTTGCACCATTCGATGCGGCCCTCGTCGTCCAGCAGCACCACCCCGTTGGGCGATGCCTGCAGGGCCTCCAGAAGCTCATCCAGGCGGGCCTGGCTTTCGCTGTACTGCTGGTGCCGGTTCCTGAGCAGGCGGCGAACGCGGTCGGCGACCTCCCCCCATATGCCGGGCAACCGGGGCTGCGCGCCGGCCATCAGGACAGGCGCTTCCTCGCTTTGCTCGGAACGCAGCCATCCCAGAAGCCTGCGGGCATAAAAACCGTCAAGAAGGTGCCAGGCCGCAGTCCCCAGCAGCAGCCCCCAGGCCAGGCCTTCCCGGGCCGCCGACCCCCAGCCAATGGCGCCGGCCACAACGGCGCACAAGGCAAAAACAACCCAGCGCTGAATCATGCCGCCATGGGCGCCGCAGATGGCCCAGCGGGGGGCTTGCTACCCGTCAGCCGGTAGCCTGCGCCCCGCACGGTCTCCACCATGGAGCCGGCGGCGCCGAGGGCTTCGCGCAGCCGCTTCACATGCACATCCACGGTCCGTTCCTCGATGAAGACGTGGTCGCCCCATACCTTGTCGAGCAGGCTGCTGCGGCTGTGGACCCGCTCGGGATGCCTCATCAGGTAGTGCAGCAGCTTGAACTCGGTCGGCCCGAGCCTGAGTTCCTGCCCCTGGTAGGCAATGCGGTGGGTCGCGGCATCGAGCGTCAAGCCACCCAGGGTCACGCTGTCCCCCACCGTCTCGGGCGCACGTCGGCGCAGCACGGCCCGGATGCGGGCCAGCAGCTCCTGGGTGGAAAAAGGCTTGGTGATGTAGTCATCGGCACCGGCATCCAGCCCGGCCACCTTGTCGGGCTCGTCGCCCCGCGCGGTCAGCATCAGGATCGGAATGCTTCCGGTGCGTTCCTGCTTGCGCCAGTGCCGTGCCAGGGACAGGCCGCTTTGCCCGGGCAGCATCCAGTCCAGCAAAATCGCATCGGGCAGCTCGGCATCGAGTTCGCGCTGGGCCGCCACGCTGTCATGGGCCACCACGGGCGTGAACCCGCCATGGCGCAGGTTCACCTGGATCAGCTCGGCGATGGCCGGCTCATCCTCAACAATCAATATGCGCGGCAGGTGTTTCATAGGGCTTTACTTGACCGCAGACTCGATCTGCTCCATGGGGCTGTGCCGGACATCGGCCCCCTTGACGATGTAGATGATGAATTCGGCAATGTTTTTGGCATGGTCGCCGACCCGCTCGATCGCCTTGGCGACAAACAGCAGGTCCAGGCTGGATGAAATGGTGCGCGGGTCTTCCATCATGTAGGTGATGAGTTTGCGCACGAAGCCGTCGAACTCCGCGTCGATCTGGTCATCCTCCTTGAGGATGGAAACGGCGGCGGCGGTGTCCAGCCGGGCAAAGGCATCCAGGGCCTTGCGCAGCAGGCCCGACGCCAGATCGGCCGCCACCCGCAGGTCCGAGGACGGCAGCGCGCGTGCCGTGCCGCTGTGGATGATCGACTTGACCATGCGGGCAATCTTCACGGACTCGTCGCCGGCCCGCTCCAGATTGGCGGTGGTCTTGGAAATGGCGATCAGCAGACGCAGGTCGCGCGCCGTGGGCTGGCGCCGCGCGATGATGGACGACAGCTCGCGGTCAATGTCCAGCTCCATGCCGTTCACGCGTTTTTCTGTCTCGATGACCTGGTTCGCGCTTTCGGCGCTGAACTGCGACAGCGCAAAGATGGCCAGCCGCAGCTGGGACTCCACCAGCCCGCCCAGCTCCATGACGCGCGACGACACGCCGTTGAGCTCACTGTCGAACTGGGTGGACAAATGCCGATCGGCCATGGTTTTCTCCTTGTGCTTGGAACAGTTGGAACAGTTAATTCAATCGCGTCAGCTGCATCAGCCGAAACGGCCGGTGATGTAGTCTTCGGTTTCCTTGCGTTTGGGCTTGAAGAACAGGTCTTCGGTGGCCCCGAACTCCACAAGGTCGCCCAGGTACATATAAGCGGTGTAGTCGCTGCAGCGGGCGGCTTGCTGCATGTTGTGCGTCACGATGACCACCGTGTAGTCGTTTTTCAGCTCGGCGATCAGCTCCTCGATCTTGGCGGTCGAAATCGGGTCCAGCGCCGAGCAGGGCTCGTCAAGCAACAGCACCTCCGGCTTGATCGCAATGCCGCGGGCAATGCACAGGCGCTGCTGCTGGCCGCCGGACAGGCTGGAGCCGCTCTGGCTGAGCTTGTCCTTGACCTCCGTCCACAGCGCTGCCTTGCGCAAGGCCCACTCGACCCGTTCATCCATGTCGGCAGCGTTGAGGCTTTCGAACAGCTTCACGCCAAAAGCGATATTG
>JAQGLT010000121.1 GCA_028292745.1 Polaromonas sp.
GCCGTCAACCTCATGGCGGGCATCGTGGCGTATTGCCTGCAACCTGTAAAACCTCGCATTGCACTGCTGGACTCTCGGGACTCGCTGGCTTGAACTGACCCTCTTTCTTATCCAAAACTCAGGTTACTTATCTCATGCGCGCGCAAAGCAAAGCAGCGCAGTGCAGTGCAGTGCAGTGCAGACTATCCGGACTTCACCAGCTGCATCAGAGACGCTCGGCCGCTTCCAGCGTGTTCACCAAAAGCATGGTGATCGTCATGGGGCCGACGCCGCCCGGCACCGGTGTGATGTAGCCTGCCACCTCGCGCACCCCGTCAAAATCCACATCGCCGCACAGCTTGCCTTCACCCGGTTCGCCAGCAGGAATGCGGTTCATGCCGACATCGATCACCACGGCACCGGGTTTGACCATGTCAGCCGTCAGTACATTTCGCTTGCCGACCGCAGCGACGACGACATCGGCCTGAAGTGTCATGGCCTTGAGGTCCTTGGTTGCGCTGTGGCAGAGGGTCACGGTGGCGTTTTTCTGCAGCAGCATCAGCGCCATCGGCTTGCCGACGATGTTGCTGCGGCCAATGACGACCGCATGCTTGCCGCGCAGGTCATAGCCGATGCTCTCCAGCATCTTCATGCAGCCGTACGGCGTGCAGGGCCAGAAACCAGGCTGCCCCACCATCAAGGCGCCTGCGCTGGCTACATGAAAACCGTCCACGTCCTTTGCCGGCGAGATGGACTCGATGACCTTCTGGGCATCAATATGGGGCGGCAGGGGGAGCTGCACCAGAATGCCGTGAATGGCCGCGTCCCGGTTCAGGGCGTCCACCCGTGCCAGCAGTTCGGCTTCGGACAGGCTGGCGGGATAGTGCTCCAGCACGGAATGCAGACCGTTGTCTTCGCACGCCTTGACCTTGTTGCGTACATACACCTGGCTGGCCGCGTTGTCGCCCACCAGCACCACGGCCAGGCCGGGGGTGACACCGCGCCGGCGCAGCACCGCTGCACGCTCTGCAACGTGGGTTCGCAATTCGCGGGACAGGGCATTGCCGTCAATCAGTTGGGCTGTCATTTAATTTTTTAAGTAAAAAAGCCCGCTAGCGCAGGTGCTACGGGCTTAGAGTGCTATTGAAAATATAGCGAGAGTAATGGCCTCAGGCTTTTGGCGCACTGGACCCGAGGGCAATCTTGAGCAGATCGGCCACGGTGTTGGCGTTCAGCTTTTCCATGATGTTGGCACGGTGCGCCTCCACCGTCTTGATGCTGATGCCCAGGTCATCGGCAATCTGCTTGTTCAGCCGGCCGGCAACAATGCGGTCCAGGACCTGCGCTTCGCGCGAGGTCAGTTTGGCCAGCAAGGCGTCGCGGCTGGCGGACTGCTGGTGATCGTTGAAGGCTTCCTTCGCCTGCCCCAGCATGCGCTCCACCAGGTCGACCAGTGCGCTTTCCTGAAATGGCTTCTGGATGAAATCCATCGCGCCTTTTTTCATCGTGTCCACCGCCATCGGCACATCGCCATGGCCGGTGATGAACACGATGGGAAGCGGCGATTTGCGCTCCAGCAGGCGGTCCTGCAATTCCAGCCCGGTCATGCCGCCCATGCGGATGTCAACAATCAGGCAGGCGACCTCGCGGGCGTCGTAGCGGCTCAGAAATGTTTCGGCCGAATCGAAACAGCGAACCCGGTAATCCTTGCCTTCCAGTAACCACTGCAGCGAATCACGCACGCCCTCGTCATCGTCAACGACATAAACCGTGCCTTTTTTGGGGATCAAACTCATGCGTTGCTTTCGTCGTTAAAGTTTACGGATTGGAGGAAATATCCGCCGGAGCGCCAGTGCCATCGCCAGCTATGGTATTGGTAGCGGCAACTGCCGGTGAAATGAGGGGTGTTACAGGAATCCAGAAGGTAAACCGGCAGCCGACGACTTCGCCGCCATTGTAAATGTTCATCGCTTCCAGCCGCCCCTGATGGGATTCCACGATGCTGCGGCACAGTTTCAGGCCAATGCCCATGCCTTCGGCCTTGGTTGAATAGAACGCTTCAAACAGACGCTCCATCACCTCGGGCGACAGGCCGCGGCCCGAGTCAAGAACCGAAAATTCCACCACGCTTTGGGCCTGGATGAGTTTGGGCACAACACGCAGTTCAACATTGCGCTGCGCGGTTGGGCGGGCGGAGTGGGCGATCGATTCGGCTGCATTTTTCATCAGGTTGATCAGCACCTGCTCGATCAAGATCCGGTCGACCAGGATGCCGGGCAGGCGGGCCGCAATGTAGTGGCTCAGGCGCACATGGTGGCGCCTGAGTTCGATGTCGGCCAGTTCCATTGCATTGCTGACAAGAACCGAGACATCGGCCAGCGCGCGGTTGGGCTCGCTGCGTTTGACGAATGCGCGGATGCGCTGGATGATCTGCCCGGCACGCCAGGCTTGCTTGGATGTTTTTTCCAGCGCGCCCAGCAGGTCTTCGTTGCTGATCTGCCCGGCCTTGATGCGGGACACCATGCCATTGCAGTAATTGTTGATCGCGGTCAGCGGCTGGTTCAGCTCATGCGCCACGCTGGAGGCCATCTCGCCCATGGTGATCAGGCGGCTGGCCGTCTGCGCACGTTCGTTTTGCTGGGCCGCCTGCTCTTCGGCATGGCGGCGCGGCGTGATATCGGTGGCAATCACCATCTGCGCCAGCCGGCCATCGACCCAGGTCAGGTATCGCGAGCGCACCTCCAGCCATTTCGCCAGTTCTGGCACAAAAATCTCGGCATTGGCGGTCTGGGCATCGGTCAGGGCATCGGTCGGAAAACCGGCCATGCCGTCCACGGCATCCAGCGCATCGTCAGATGGCGCCGCGGCTGGCATGCCCGCCTGCGCGATCAAACTGACATGGCCGCAGACCAGGCCGTCGAACCAGGCGCGGTACAGCTTGTTAGCAAACAGCAGCTCTTCGCTGCCCAGGGGCGCCACCGACACGGCCGCATCCAGGCCCTCAAGCACGGTGGTAAACCGCTCGTACGAGGCGGTGAGTTCCTCGCGGATGCGTTTGGGTTCGGTGATATCGGTCATGGACGTCATCCAGCCGGTCTGCTGGCCATGCGGGTCAATCAGCGGGGAGACATACATGCGGGCATCGAACGTATTGCCATTCTTGCGCTTGACACGCACCTCGAAGCCGCCGGGCGGCGTGCGGCCCTGGAGTTCATCATCCAGGCGAGCCATCAAGGTGTCGAGTTCAGAGTCCGGCCAGTGCGGGAAGGGGGCGGTGCAGCCCACCAGCTCGTCCTCGTTGAGACCGGTCATCTGGCAAAAAGCCGGATTGACGTAGGTGATGCGACCCTGCATGTCCAGCGCGCGCATGCCGGTCAGCATCGAGTTTTCCATGGCGCGGCGAAAGTGGGTTTCGGTTTGCAGCGCCTCCTGCGCCTGGACTCGGCGACGGGTATGGCGCCAGTTGCCCAGCAGCATCCAGACGGTCAATGCGCTCAGGGCGCTGACCAGCCAGAAAAAGCCGCTTCCAACCGCCCCTTGAGACGCGCGATAGCCTTCGGCCCTTATCAGCAGGCCATTGCCTACCGGCGACACCGGTATTTCATGTTTGGCAGCGCCGTCGGTCCAGGGCAGCAACTGCGCAGCGCCTTTGCGGGGCGGCGGCAGGATGCCGGCCAGCACGGTTTCCTTGTCATCGACCAGCGCCACCGCATACTTGGCGGTGATTTCAGTGGGAATGCCAAAGCGCAGCAGCCCATCCACCGAGTACTCGCCCATGATGACGCCGGCGAACTTGCCCTGGTCGTCGAGGGGTACCTGCAATTGCAGGCTGACGGCGTTGTAGCGGCGGGTATCCTGAACGACCAGCGGCCTGGAGTAAACCGGTTGCCGCAGGTCCCGCGCCAGCTCGTAGGTGCCGTCGGTCTCGCCGACCTTGAGTTGTTCTCCCACTGGGCGCAACTCGGTGGCATTGGCGCTGGGAGACACATAAGAAGCCTTGATGCGGCGCTTGCTGTCAATCCAGCTGACGGCCATCAGTTCCGGGTACTGGTTCACCAGCGCCTCAGCCTGGATGACAAATTCTTCGGTGTCGATCTCACTGTTGGAGACATCGCGCCCAATCCGCATCAGTTGTTCCTGCCGCTCCAGCAGCCGCAGGCGCAGTCGTTGCTGGGCGTACTCCACATCGCGGGTAACGGCTTGTTGTTCGCGGTCAATTTCTTCAAGGCGCAAGTAACCGAACGCTGCAACGACGGCCGCCAGGAAAAGCATGACGGCAAAAAGTGGCCCCAGTGCGATGAACCGGTCTTGCCGGGATGGAGACTGCTTGCGCCACCAGCGTCGCCATAACGCCACGGAGACAGGAGGAATGGCAGCGTCTGATGGAGAGGAACGTGGGAACTGGGGCATAGGCGAGCCCTGAATTTTAAATGAAGTGCTTGAAAACCCTGTAACGCGCGTGACGGTGGCAAGGGCTACCCACCAACCGTTTTATTGCGATTTTTTGACAGTCCAGCCGTTACGCGCTGCCCAAGCACAATTCCAAACCAAAAATGCCACATTATGAAATCAAAAAGCACTATTTGAAATTTCTAATTAATTGTGAGAAACTAGGGAATTAAACCTAATTTCGGTTTAAAAACACGTCATAGCCGCCAGGTCTGCACGTTGCCCGGCAAATGGGCAGCACTGCAAGCACATGCGGAAAAGATTTATTCAGGAGACAAAATGGCTGCCAATCCAGACGAAAACCCACAAACCGCTATCCCTGATGCGGGTGCTTCTTCCCCCAACACGCATGACAAGGACGCGCAGGAAACGCGGGAATGGATGGACGCCCTGTCAGCGGTGATCGAAACCGAAGGCCCGGAGCGTGCCCACTTCTTGCTTGAGCAACTGCTCGAACATGCGCGCCAAAAGAGCATCGACATGCCTTTCTCGGCCAATACCGGGTATGTCAACACCATCGAGCCCGATCAGGAAGAGCGTTCGCCCGGCAACCTTGAAATAGAAGAGCGCCTGCGCGCCTACATGCGCTGGAACGCGATGGCGATGGTGGTCAAGGCCAACCGCCTGCACCCTGCCGACGGCGGCGACCTGGGCGGACACATCGGCTCGTTTGCCTCATTGGCCAGCATGTTCGGCGCCGGTTTCAACCATTTCTGGCATGCCGAAAGCGAAAACCATGGCGGCGACTGCCTCTACATCCAGGGCCATGTGTCGCCCGGCGTCTATGCCCGTGCCTACCTTGAAGGCCGGCTGAGCGAAGAGCAACTGCTCAACTTCCGCCAGGAAGTCGACGGCAAGGGCCTGTCCAGCTATCCGCATCCCAAGCTGATGCCCAATTTCTGGCAGTTCCCGACCGTATCGATGGGCCTGGGGCCCCTGATGGCGATTTACCAGGCCCGTTTCCTGAAATACCTGCATGCGCGCGGCATTGCCAACACCGAAAACCGCAAGGTCTGGGTGTTCTGCGGCGACGGCGAGATGGACGAGGTCGAGTCGATGGGCGCCATCGGCCTGGCCGCGCGTG
>JAQGLT010000136.1 GCA_028292745.1 Polaromonas sp.
AAATAGTCACCCAATGTCATATTCTGTCTCTCCCTCCGCCCGCTCTACTGCCGGCATACTTGTCTGGAATTTATCACCTCAAATCTTCCTCTGTCTCTGTTGTCGGAGTCAGAGACAGCACCAGCCCGAATTTGGTTCCTTCAAACATTAGCGCAAAGGACACATGCGGCCGACCCGAACTTCGGCAGCCGGGGAAATTAAATTGTTTTGTTTGGCTTCCAGATACCGGTCATTCGTTACCGTCGGCTCCCGCTGCTGTGCAGCCAGTCGGCCAAACCGGCTAGTCACCCTGGACAGAGAAGCTGCTGACTTTCTGGCGCTCCTGCTGAACCCGCCCAAACCCGTCATGGATAATCCCCGCCATGAGCGGCAATACCTTCGGAACCCTATTCGCAGTCACCAACTTCGGTGAATCCCACGGCCCGGCCATTGGCTGCGTGATCGACGGCTGCCCGCCCGGCATGCTGCTTGGCGAGGCCGACATCCAGGCCGACCTGGACCGCCGCCGTCCGGGCACCAGCCGCCATGTCACCCAGCGCAATGAGCCCGATGCGGTGGAAATCCTCTCGGGCGTGTACGAGGGCAAGACCACCGGCACGCCGATCTGCCTGCTGATCAAGAACACCGACCAGCGCAGCAAGGACTACGGCAATATCCTGGACACCTTTCGGCCCGGCCATGCCGACTACACCTACCTGCACAAGTACGGGCTGCGCGACCCGCGCGGCGGCGGAAGGTCGTCGGCCCGGCTCACGGCGCCCACCGTGGCGGCCGGCGCGGTGGCCAAAAAGTGGCTGCTGGAGCGCTACGGGACCACTTTTCGCGGCTGCATGACGCAGATCGGCGACATCGCAGTTCCGTTTGAGTCCTGGGAGCATGTGCCGCACAACCCGTTTTTTGCGCCTGTGGCCGACGTGTCCGCGCTGGAGGCCTACATGGACGCGCTGCGCAAGGCGGGCGACTCCTGCGGCGCGCGCATCCGCGTGACGGCCAGCGGCGTGCCGGTCGGGCTGGGCGAGCCGCTGTTCGACAAGCTCGACGCCGACATTGCCTTTGCCATGATGGGCCTCAATGCGGTCAAGGGCGTGGAAATTGGCGCCGGCTTTGCCAGCGTTGCCCAGCGCGGCAGCGTGCATGGCGATTCGCTGTCGCCCGATGGATTCTTGTCGAACAACGCCGGCGGCGTGCTGGGCGGCATCAGCACCGGGCAGGATCTGGAGGTGTCGATCGCCATCAAGCCGACCAGCTCCATCATCACCCCGCGCCAGTCGATCGACATTGCCGGCCAGCCGGCCGAGGTCGTGACCAAGGGCCGCCACGACCCCTGTGTCGGCATTCGCGCCACGCCGATCGCCGAGGCCTTGCTGGCCCTGGTCGTCATGGAGCATGCCTTGCGCCAGCGTGCGCAGTGCGGCGATGTGAAGGTCGGCACGCCGGACATCATGCGCCGCCCCAACTAAAGTCAAGGCGGGCCGCGCCGGCGGTCACGCCTCAAGGCTCGGGCGGCGCGCCCTTGAACGGATTGAAGCCGGTGATGAGCGCGGTGGCGGCCAGCACCAGCAGGCAGCCCGGCAGCATGCTCGCGGTGACGGGTTCGCCCAAGAAAAGGCCGCCCCAAGTCACCCCGAACAGCGGAATCATGAACGCCGCCGATGTCGCCGCGCTGGCCGGAATCTCGCGCATCAGCCGCATGCTGATCCAGTACATGAACCCCGACGTGACCGTGCCCAGCACCGCCACCGCGATCACCGCTCCGGTGGTCAGCTCAACCTGGGGCGCGGTGACGCCTGCCGGCAGCAGCAGGATCAAGGCCCCGGCCACATGCACCGCGGCAGAGGCGGGCAGCGGCGCGTGGGCCAGGGTGGCGCGCTTCATCAGGATGGTGCCGAAGCCGTAGCTTGCGGCGGCGGCGGTGCAGGCCAGCGCGGCCAGCACCACCTGGGGCGTGACCGCCACCGGCCCCAGCCGGACCAGCAGGGCGACGCCCGCAAAGCCCACCGCGCAGCCCAGCAGGCGCCGGGCGGTGAGTCTTTCCTCGCCGGCAACCGCCGCGGCCAGCACGCCGAACAGCGGCGCGGTGGCGTTCAGCACGGCGGAGTAGCCGGCCGGAATCACCAGCGCGGCCCAGTTGAACAGCACAAAGGGCATCACCACCGTCAGCAGGCTCAGCAGCGCCAGGCGCGGCCAGGCGTGGCGCGGCGGCCAGCGCTCCTTCAAGGCGCGCATCAGCACGCTCAGCACCAGGGTGGCCAGCAGGCAGCGCAGCCCGGCCAGCATCCAGGGGCCAAAGGCGGGGCTGGCGATGCGCAGCAGCGGAAAAGAAGCGCCCCACAGGGCCGAAAGCGCGATGAGCTGGAGGAAGTGTCGGGTTTGCATGAAGAAAAAAGGACAAGGGGCGGGTTGTCGCACGCACTGGCCGCGTGACCTGGCTTGCATTTCAATCGGGTCTGCCGTTGCTTGGGCCATGCCGTGCCAAGGCGCGGGTCTGGTCCTGCAATAAAAGCGCCATGATGCGCCCGGCGGCGCGGATCGGCTGCAGCGATTGTCGGGGCGTTGCCGATAAATTGCGCAAAGCTGCCAGCAAGCCCGGCGGCGTTCGTGCGTTGCAGCCCAGGCCAACGCTGGCGATGCTGGCAATGCTGGGATGCATGCGGGGCGTTTTCCTACAGCCTGCAAAAAGCCGCAACCGTAAATTCAGACTTTCATATTTTCAGGAGCGCAGCATGACCCAGGCCCCCACCCCGGACGCGTCAGGAAATGAAACCGAGGCCGTTGCCCAAAAGCAGCGCCGCATTCAGCAGCAGCAAGATGCCAAGGATGCCGAAAAAGAGCAGCAGTCCGGTGGTCAGGAAAAAGAGGAAAAAGCCGTCCAGACCGGCAATGCCGAGCAGCCCGCGCCGCCTCTGCCAGCGCAGCATCTGGAAAAACCGGGCCTTGAGGCCGACATGGAACTGCAGCCGCGCTTCATGGCGGACGGCTACCGGGGCAGCGGCAAGCTCGAAGGGCTGACCGCGCTGGTCACAGGCGGCGATTCGGGCATCGGCCGCGCGGTGTCGGTGCTGTTTGCGCGTGAAGGCGCCGACGTGGCGATTTTGTACCTCAACGAGCATGCCGATGCCGAGGAAACCAAGCGCTGCATCGAAGCCGAGGGGCGGCGCTGCCTGCTCATGCCGGGCGACGTGAAAAATGCCGCGGTTTGCCGCTCTGCGGTGGAAAAAACCGTCAAGGAGTTCGGCAAGCTCGACATCCTGGTCAACAACGCCGCCTTTCAGGAGCATGCCGATTCGCTGGAAGACATCACCGAAGAGCGCTTCGATGAAACGCTGCGCACCAACATCTACGGCTACTTTCACATGGCCAAGGCGGCGCTGCCGCACCTCAAGCGCGGCGCCTGCATCATCAACACCGGCTCGGTGACCGGGCTGGAGGGCAGCGCCAAGCTGCTGGACTATTCGGCCACCAAAGGCGCGATCCATGCCTTCACCAAGTCGCTGGCCAGCAACCTCATCGAAAAGGGGATTCGCGTCAATGCCGTGGCGCCCGGCCCGGTGTGGACGCCGCTCAACCCGGCCGACAAGACGGCCCAGGACATCCAGAAGTTCGGCGCCGACACCGACATGAAGCGCCCGGCCCAGCCGGAAGAGCTGTCGCCGGCGTATGTGTTTCTGGCCTCGCCGGTGTGTTCGAGCTACATCACCGGCATTGTGCTGCCGATCACCGGCAGTGTCGGGGCCATGTGAGCGTATTTATTGATGAAAAATGGCTGTAGCGCAGGCACAGTATGCGCTGCCAGCTATTAATAATGTAGCTAACGGGTTTTGCATGCCGACTGTCAGCGCCGGCGGCGCATGGCGATAATCGGCGTCAACCCCACCCTTGAAGGCGCCTTGATTCCATGCTGAAGTTTCCCGTCGATGCGCGCGAAGTCGAGTTCAACGCCATCCGGGCGCAGGGTGCCGGCGGGCAGAATGTCAACAAGGTCTCCAGCGCGGTGCACCTGCGCTTTGACATCGTCGCCTCGTCGCTGCCCGACGCGATCAAGGAGCGCCTGCTCGCCTTGAGCGACAGCCGCATCACCCAGGAAGGCGTGCTGGTGCTCAAGGCGCAGCAGCACCGCACCCAGGAGATGAACCGGGCCGATGCGCTGGCCCGGCTGCAGCAGGTCATCGACGGCGTGTCCAATCCGCCCAAATCCCGGCGCGCCACCAAGCCCACCTTCGGTTCCCGGCAGCGCCGGCTGCAGAGCAAGAGCCAGCGCTCGGACACCAAGGCGCTGCGGGGCAGGGTGGACAAGGAATAGCCCTCCCGGCGCGGCCTCCGGTGCCAGTGCGCCTGCATGGGGCCTTCAGGCCTGCCGCTGTTGACCTCTCCCTGCTGCCTTGCCGCCTTCCGGTCTTGGCGCCCTGACCTCTTGCTGTCGTGCTTGATCTCTTGATTGAATACAATTCATAGGTATATTCCCTAATAAGCCCCGTTTCCATTGATGCCAAGCGAAGAATGTATACACTGCGTATCCATGATTCGTTCATCGCCTTCTGACACCTTGGCCCCGGAGCCGCCGGAGGAAAGCGGCTCGCAGGTCGTCAAGGCCCAGCTCAGGCTGCGCGAAATGATCCTGGCCGGTGAGCTGTCGGGCGGCTTGCGAATTGCCGAACTGTCGCTGGTTGAGCGCCTCGGCGTCTCGCGCACGCCGATCCGCGCCGCGCTGATGCGCCTGGAGCAAGAGGGACTGCTGGAGGCGCTGCCCAATGGCGGCTATGCGGTGCGGACTTTCTCGGAGCGTGATGTGGCCGATGCGATCGAGTTGCGCGGCACCATTGAAGGCATGGCCGTGCGCCTGGCCGCCGAGCGCGGCGCGGCGCCGGTGGTGCTGGCCGAGGCCCGCGCCTGCCTGCAGCAGATTGACTCCCTGCTGCAGGGCGCTGCGCTCAACGACGAGGCTTTTTCGCGCTACGTGGTGCTGAACGAGAAATTCCACAGCCTGCTCGGCGAGCTGTCGGGCAGTGTTTTCATTGGCCGTGAGCTGGAGCGGGTGGCCAGCCTGCCGTTCGCATCGCCGTCGGGATTCGTCGTCGTGCAAGCCAACTCGCCGCAGGCCAGGGACCGGTTCGTCGTGGCGCAGGATCAGCATCTGCAGGTGCTCGATGCCATTGAGCACCGGGAAGGCACCCGCGCCGAAGCCATCATGCGCGAGCACTCCCGGCTGGCGCAGCGCAACCTGCGCGAAGCCGTGCGCAACCCCAGCCATGCGCAGATGCCCGGCGTGCGCCTGATTCGCCGGCGCAGCCGCAACGAATGACGCGCATGAACCCGTTTTTTCCCATCCCGCAAACGCCGGACCGCATACGGCAAAATAATAAGCAAACTTTTAATTTTCTGGAGACAACCCATGCATAAGCGCTTTTTCCTTCACACCGTCGCCCTGGCCGCCCTGGCTGCCAGCGCCACCCTGGCGAGTGCCCAGGACAATACCTTCAAGATCGGCCTGGTCCTGCCCATGACCGGCCAGCAGGCCACCACCGGCCGCCAGATCGAGGCGGCGGCGCGGCTGTACATGGCGCAAAACGGCGACACCGTGGCGGGCAAGAAAATCCAGCTGATCGTCAAGGACGACACCTCGCTGCCCGACGCCACGCGCCGGCTGGCCCAGGAGCTGGTGGTCAATGAAAAGGTCAACGTGCTGGCCGGCTTCGGCATCACGCCCTCGGCCATGGCCACCGCGCCCATCGCCACCCAGTCCAAGACGCCGATGGTGGTGATGGCGGCGGCGACGTCGAGCATCACCCAGGCCTCGCCCTACATCGTTCGCACCAGCTTCACGCTGCCGCAGGCGTCGGTCGCGCTGGCCGACTGGGCGCCCAAGAACGGCATCAAGAAAGTGGTGACGCTGGTGTCCGACTACGGCCCGGGCATCGATGCGGAAAAGTTCTTCAAGGAACGCCTGATCTTCAATGGCGGGCAGGTTTCCGAATCGCTGCGGGTGCCGCTGCGCGGGCCTGACTTTGCGCCTTTCCTGCAGAAAGTGCGCGACGCCAAGCCCGACGCGCTGTTTGTCTTTGTGCCTTCCGGCGCGGGCGCGGCGGTGATGAAGCAGTTCGCCGAACGCGGCCTGGACAAGGCGGGCATCAAGCTGATCGGCACCGGCGACGTGACCGATGACGACCAGCTCAACGACATGGGCGATGGCGCGCTGGGCGTGGTGACGTCCCACCACTATTCGGCAGCGCATCCGTCGGCGCTGAACAAGAAGTTTGTCGAGGCTTTTTCCAAGGCCAACAACGGTCTGCGCCCCAACTTCATGGCGGTGGGCGGCTACGACGGCATGCGGGTAATTTATGAGGCGCTGAAGATCAGCAAAGGCCAGGGCGGCGGCGATGCCTTGCTGGCAGGAATGAAGGGCCAGCTCTTCGAGAGCCCGCGCGGCAAGATGTTCATTGACGCCCAAACGCGGGACGTGGTGCAGGACATCTACCTGCGCAAGGTCGAGAAAAAAGATGGCCAGCTCTTCAACGTGGAATTCGATGTGATCAAGGAAGTCAAGGATCCTGGCAAGACCAAGTAAGGCGCCAGGTCCAAGAGCCAGGTCGCGGCCATGCACAAGCCGCGTTCCTGTTCCTGGCGGCGCACGGCGGCTGGAACGCATCGGTGGTGGCCGCCAGGCAAGTTTTGAGCATCAAATAGGCCTCTGGCGCAGGCGCTGCTTGCGCAGGCAGCTATGAATTAAGTAGCAAAAACGCCGGCATGCATTGAACGCGATATTTTTTCTTCACTTCACTTCACTTCACAGCCCGACTCTTCAAACCCAACGCCATGCTGACCATTCTTTTCGACGGTATCGCCTACGGCATGCTGCTGTTCATCCTGGCGGTGGGCCTGGCGGTGACGATGGGCCTGATGAATTTCATCAACCTCGCCCACGGCGCCTTCGCCATGGCCGGCGGCTATCTGACGGTGCTGCTGATGCAGCGCCTGGGCGTGCCGTTTCTGGTGTGCCTGCCGCTGGCCTTCATTGGGTCGGCATTGCTCGGCGGCGTGCTGGAGCGCACGCTGTACCGCCCGCTCTACCACAAGCCGCACCTGGACCAGGTGCTGTTTTCCATCGGACTGGTGTTCATGGCGGTGGCCAGCGTCGATTACTTCGTCGGCTCGACCCAGCAGATCATGCAGCTGCCCGAATGGCTCAAGGGCCGCACCGAGCTGGGCAGCGGCGCCTGGACGCTGGGCATGGGGCATTACCGGCTGTTCATCATCGCGGTCTGCGCGGCGCTGACGGTGGTGCTGCAATACGTGCTGGCCTCCACCCGGTTCGGCAGCCGGCTGCGCGCCTCGGTCGATGACCAGCGGGTGGCGGCCGGCCTGGGCATCAATGTCAACATCGTCTTTCTCTCCACCTTCGCCGTCGGCTCGGGGCTGGCGGGGCTGGGCGGCGCGCTGGGCGCCGAGGTGCTGGGGCTGGACCCGAGCTTTCCGCTCAAGTTCATGGTGTACTTCTTGATCGTGGTGGCGGTCGGCGGCACCTCGTCGATCACCGGGCCGCTGCTGGCCGCGCTGCTGCTGGGCATTGCCGACGTGGCGGGCAAGTATTACATCCCCAAGCTGGGCGCCTTCATCGTCTACAGCCTGATGATCGCCATTCTGATCTGGCGCCCGCAAGGCCTCTTTGTGCGCAAGGGAGGCAAATAACATGAACCCGCAACAACAATCCTTGCTCAGGTACAGCCGCTTCAAGCCCTGGGAGCCGCTGCTGTGGCTGCTGGCCTTCGCCGCGCCGGTGCTGGTGCCCAGCCATGCGCTCATCATCAATGAAATCGCCATCGTCGCGCTGTTCGCGGTGTCGCTGGATCTGATCCTGGGCTACACCGGCATCGTCTCGCTCGGCCATGCGGCCTTCTTCGGGCTGGGCGGCTATGCGGCGGCGCTGTTCGCCAAGCTGGTCATGCCCGATCCACTGGTCGGGCTGGCCGTGGGCATCGGCGCCGCGACGCTGCTGGGCGCGCTCACGTCGTTCACCATCATGCGCGGCAGCGACCTGACGCGGCTGATGGTGACGCTGGGCGTCGGCCTGATCATGCTGGAGCTGGCCAACAAGCTTGACTGGCTGACCGGCGGCGCCGACGGGCTGCAGGGCGTGGTGATGGGGCCGCTGCTCGGGCGCTTCGAGTTCGACCTCTCGGGCCGCACCGCCGCCTACTATTCGCTGACCGTGCTGCTGCTGCTGTTTTTGCTGCTGCGCCGCGTCGTGCATTCGCCCTTCGGCGCCACGCTGCAGGCGATTCGCGACAACCGGCTGCGCGCCATGGCCATCGGCATTCCGGTCAATTCCCGGCTGGCCGTGGTGTACACGCTGGCGGCCGGGGTGGCCGGCGCCGCCGGGGCGCTGCTGACCCAGACCACCGGCTTTGCCTCGCTCGATTTGTTCGAGTTCCACCGCTCGGCCGATGTGATGCTGGTGCTGGTGATCGGCGGCACCGGCTGGCTGTATGGCGGCGTGGCGGGCGCGATCGTGTTCAAGCTGATGCAGGATGCGCTGTCGTCCATCACGCCGCAGTACTGGACGTTCTGGATCGGCCTTTTCCTGGTGGTGCTGGTGCTGGTCGGCCGCGAGCGGCTCATCCGCCCCTGGACCTGGTTTTCACGCAGAGGCAAGGCATGAGCGCCGAGCACACCCTTCAGGGCGGCGCTGCCGGCACGGTGCTGTCCGCCCAGGGCCTGGTGATGCGTTTTGGCGGCATCACGGCGACCAACAATGTCACGCTGAACCTGCAGCGCGGCGCGCGCCATGCGCTGATCGGCCCCAACGGCGCGGGCAAAACCACCCTCATCAACCTGCTGACCGGCGTGCTGCAGCCCACAGAGGGCCGCATCATGCTGGAAGGGCAAGACATCACCACGCTTGCCCCGCACCAGCGCGTCAATCGCGGCATGGTGCGCACGTTCCAGATCAACCAGCTGTTCGATTCCCTGACGCCGCTGCAGACGCTGTCGCTGACCGTGTCGCAGCACCTCGGCCTGGGCACGAAATGGTGGCAGCCCCTGGGCCGAAGCCGCGAGGTGACCGAGCGCTGCGCCCGGCTGCTGGCGCAGTTTCACCTCACGGAAGTGATGAACCAGCCGACCCGGGTGCTGGCCTACGGCAAGCGCCGGCTGCTGGAAATCGCAATTGCGCTGGCCTGCGAACCGCGCGTGCTGCTGCTCGACGAGCCGGTGGCCGGCGTGCCGGCGGGCGAGCGGGAGGAGCTGCTGCAGACCGTGGCCGCCTTGCCCGCCCATGTGTCGGTGCTGCTGATCGAGCACGACATGGACCTGGTGTTCAGTTTTGCCAACTTCATGACGGTGCTGGTCAACGGCACCTTGCTGACCGAGGGGCCGCCCGAGCAGATTGCCAACGACCCGCAGGTCAAGGCGGTCTACCTGGGCCATGGCGAGGGCGGGGAGGGCAACGCACACGAAGCGCCAGGCGCGGGAGGCACATCCAATGGCTGAACTTTTGAGGGTCGAAAACCTGCGCGCCGGCTATGGCGAGGCGGTGGTGCTGCAGAACGTGTCGCTGGCGCTGGATGAGGGCCAGACGCTGGCCCTGCTCGGGCGCAACGGCACCGGCAAGACCACCTTGATCAACACGCTGGCCGGCGCCACGCGCCAGCACGGCGGCAGCATGTCGCTGGGCGCCGGCGCCTCCCGCGTGGCGCTGCACAGGCTGGCTTCGCACGACCGCGCGGCGGCCGGCATCGGCTGGGTGCCGCAGGAGCGCAACATCTTCAAGTCGCTCACGGTGCATGAAAACCTGACGGCGGTGGCCCGGCCCGGCAAGTGGAGCCCGGACCGCGTGTACACGATGTTCCCGCGCCTGGCCGAGCGCAAGGGCAACCTGGGCACGCAGCTGTCGGGCGGCGAGCAGCAGATGCTGGCCGTCGGCCGCGCGCTGGTGCTCAACCCCAAGCTGCTGCTGCTCGACGAGCCGCTCGAAGGGCTGGCGCCCATCATCGTGGAGGAGCTGCTGCGCGCGATTGCCCGCATCACCCGCGACGAGGGGCTGTCGGCCATCATCGTGGAGCAGCATCCGCAGGCCATCCTGGCCATCAGCCACATTGCCGTGGTGCTCGACCACGGCAATGTGGTCCACAGCGGCACGGCGCAGGCCCTGCGCGAGCAGCCCGAACTGCTGGACCGCCTGCTGGGCGTGGCCCGGGCCGAACTTCAATAACGAGCGTTTTTTGTCCCATGCATTCTTCCCAACCCCGCCAGCCTGTCGCAGGCTGGGCGACTGAAAGCTTGAAACACTGAAAGAAAGGTCAAACCATCATGTTTCCTAAAAACACCTGGTATGTTGCCTGCACCCCCCACGACATTGCCGCAGGGCCGCTGGGCCGACAGATCTGCGGCGAACGCATGGTTTTCTACCGGGGCGAGGGCGGCCGCGTGGCCGCGCTGGAAGACTTCTGCCCGCACCGGGGGGCGCCCCTGTCGCTCGGCTTCGTGCGCGAAGGCCGGCTGGTCTGCGGCTACCACGGCCTGGAGATGGGCTGCGAGGGCAAGACCATCGCCATGCCCGGCCAGCGGGTGCGCGGCTTTCCGGCCATCCGCAGCTACCCGGTTCAGGAGCGCTACGGCTTCATCTGGGTCTGGCCGGGCGACGCAGCGCAGGCCGACGCGGCGAAGATCCCGCATTTCGACTGGCATGACAACCCCGAGTGGGCCTATGGCGGCGGCATGTACCACGTCAAATGCGACTACCGCCTCATGATCGACAACCTGATGGACCTGACGCACGAGACCTACGTGCATTCGGCCAGCATCGGCCAGAAGGAAATCGACGAGGTGCCCTGCAAGACCACGGTCGAGGGCGATTCGGTCATCACCAGCCGCTTCATGGAGAACATCATGGCGCCGCCGTTCTGGCAACTGGCGCTGCGCGGCAACAACCTGGCCGACGACGTGCCGGTGGACCGCTGGCAGATCTGCCGCTTCACCCCGCCCAGCCATGTGATGATCGAAGTCGGCGTGGCCCATGCGGGCCTGGGCGGCTACGACGCGCCCGCCGACCGCAAGGCCTATAGCGTGGTGGTGGACTTTCTCACTCCCGAGACCGAAACCTCGATGTGGTATTTCTGGGGCATGGCGCGCAAGTTCAACCCGCAAGACTTGGCGCTGACCGACAGCATCCGCGAAGGCCAGGGCAAGATTTTTGGCGAAGACCTGGAAATGCTGCAGCGCCAGCAGCAAAACCTGCTCGACTATCCCGAGCGCAGCCTGCTCAAGCTCAACATCGACGCTGGCGGCGTGCAGTCGCGCAAGATCATCGACCGCATCCTGGCCGAGGAAAACGCTGTCCACAGCCTTTCCGCCAGCGCACTGGCCAGCGCGTGAGGAACCCACCATGAGCACCACCGCATCCACACTTTCCGTCCGTGTCGCCCGCAAGCACCCAGAGGCGGTGGACATCTGCACGTTCGAGCTGGTCTCCGCCGATGGCAATGCGCTGCCGGCGTTTTCGGCTGGCTCGCACGTGGACGTGCATTTGCCCGGCGGCCTGACCCGGCAGTATTCGCTGTGCAACGCCCCGTCCGAGAGCAACCGCTACCTGATCGGCGTGCTGCGCGACCCCGCCTCGCGCGGCGGTTCGCAGGCGATGCACGAGCAGGTCGAGGAAGGCCAGATGCTGGAAATCAGCACGCCGAACAACCATTTCCCGCTTGCCCACGAAGCCCGGCGCCACCTGCTGCTGGCCGGCGGCATCGGCGTCACGCCCATCCTGTGCATGGCCGAACGCCTGGCCAACACGGGCGCGGACTTTGAAATGCACTACTGCACCCGCTCGCCCGAGCGGACCGCGTTTCGGGAACGCATTGCCACATCCAGTTTTGCATCGAAAGTAAATTTTCACTTCGACGACGGCCCTAACCAACAAAAAATCGACATCGCGGCGCTGCTGAGCACGCCAGCCAGCGGGTTGCACCTGTACGTTTGCGGACCCAAGGGGTTCATGGAAGCCGTGCTGGAAACCGCGCGGGAAAACGGCTGGCCCGAGGCGCAGCTGCATTACGAATTCTTTGCCGGCACGGTGACGCATTCCGACAGCGACGCCAGCTTCGAGGTCCAGCTGGCAAGCTCCGGCAAGGTGGTCGTCGTGCCGGCCGACAAGACGGTGGTGCAGGCGCTGGCCGACGCCGGTGTGGAGGTGCAGGTGTCATGCGAGCAGGGCGTGTGCGGCACCTGCCTGACCCGCGTGCTGCAGGGCGTGCCCGATCACAAGGACATGTTTCTCACGCCCGAGGAGCAGGCCGCCAACGACCAGTTCCTGCCGTGCTGCTCACGCGCGCTGTCGCCCCGGCTGGTGCTTGATCTTTGATGCCCCAAGCGACCGCCGGCATCATCAGGAAGCCCCTTCTGCTTGGTTGACCAGCGGCAAGGCGGCACTTTAGGTGGCTATAAAATATATAGCTGACTACGCAGGTGCCATAAGCGCTGGGGCCTGTTTTAATGTAAAAAATTCCTGCAACCCTTGCAAACCGCTTCAGCCCCTCGTGTTCCATGGCCCCTGTCAAGCCGTGCCGTCATCGGCCAACCATTGCCTTTAGGCGCTGGCGCCACTGCGCTTCGGGCTGAAAGCAAATCGCATGGCAACTCTGGTAGCCTCCATGACGCGACTACCTGCTGCAACCGTACGGGACTGTGCCGCACGCCACCGAAAACCCCATGGAATTGAACCGAAAAACTGTCACCACCCCCGTGCGCCCGGCAGCCACGCTCATCCTGCTGCGCGATGCGCCTGGCGGGCTGGAGGTGTTTTTGATGAAACGCCATGCCCTGTGCGACGTGCTGGGCGGCGCTTATGTCTTTCCGGGCGGCAAAGTCGATGCCGCGGACGCGCAACTGGACATGCAGGCCCATCTGGACCAGCCGCTGGCGGTGCTGCATGCCAGCCTGAACGAAACCGGCATCAACGAACGCACGGCCGGCGGGCTGTATGTGGCGGCCCTGCGCGAGGCCTTTGAAGAGTCGGGTGTGCTGTTCGCGCAGGGGCCTTTTGGACGGGAAATCGATGTCACGCAGGCCGCAGACCTGCTGCGCGCAGGCCAGGGCTTCAATGCAATGCTGGCGCAACTGGCGCTGCAACTGCAGACCCGCAGCCTCACGCCCTGGTCGCGCTGGATCACCCCGCGCACGCCGTCGGTCATGAGCAAGCGGTTTGACACGCGGTTTTTTGTCGCGACCGTGCCGGCCGGGCAGTTGGCGCAGCATGACGACCACGAAACCACCGCGAGCATCTGGCTCACGCCGCGCGCCGCGCTGCAGCAGTACTGGGCCGGCCAGATTGACCTGGCGCCGCCGCAGATCATGAGCCTGGCGCATTTGTCGCGCTACACCCATGCCGGCAGCGTGCAGGCCGCGGCGCGCAACGGCCTGCCGCCTGTCATCCAGCCCGAGCCTTTCGACCACGAAGGCAGCCGGGTGATCTGCTACCCCGGCGATGCGCGCCATTCGGTGCGCCAGCGCGCCATGCCCGGCCCCACGCGCCTGTACTACCGCAACAAACGTTTTGAGCCAGCCGATGGTTTCGATCAACTCTTCGATTGAGGCTGCAGCCGATGCGGCGCCAGAAGGCGAGGCGCAACGCCGCCTGCCGCCTGAGGCGAAAGCACTGCTGCAAACCGCGACGCGCACGCAAACGCCTTGCGGGGCTGGGCACATGGTGTGGCATGCCTGGGGCGAGCGGACGTCCAATGCTTCCTTGCCGCCCGTGGTATTGCTGCATGGCGGCAGCGGCAGCTGGACGCATTGGCTGCGCACTGTCGCGCCGCTGGCGGCATCGGGCCGCTGGGTGCTGGTGCCTGACTTGCCCGGTTTTGGGGATTCGGCCGCGCCCGTGCAGGGCACGGATGCCGATGTGCTTGCGCACCCGGTCGAGCAGGGGCTGAAGTGCCTGCTGGGCAGCAGGGTGTGCGATCTGGTCGGTTTTTCGTTCGGCGGCATGGTCGCCGGTTTCATGGCCCTGCAGTTTGCGGCCCGCATGGCGCGCCTGGTGCTGGTGGGCGCGCCGGGGCTGGGTATTGCGCCTGAAAAGGCCATCCGGCTGCGGGCTTGGCGGCACCTGGCGGAACCGGCGCAGCGCGACCAGACCCATCGGGCCAATCTGGCTGCGCTGATGCTGTTTCATCCCGAGTCCATCACCGAGCTGGCGGTGCGCCTGCATGAAGCCAATGTGCTGCGCGACAGGATGAAAGGGCGCCGCCTTGCCCGTACCGATGTGCTGGCACGGTCACTGGCCCAAAGCCAATGCCCGGTGCACGCGATTTATGGCGCTGAAGATGCGCTTTACCGGGGCCAAGCCGCTGCCCTGGCGGCCGTGCTCGGCCAAGCGCCCGGCTTCCAGGCCTTGAAGCTGATCGAAGGGGCAGGGCACTGGGTGCAGTTCGAGCGGGCCGGCGCTTTCAATGCCGCGCTGCTGGGCGCGCTCAACGCCCCTTCCTGAGCCGAAAAGCTTATTTTTCGATGCCGAGCAGCTCGACTTCAAACGTCAGGGTTGCGTTGGGCGGCACCACGCCGCCCGCGCCCTGGGCGCCGTAGGCGGTCGCAGGCGGGCAGGTCAGCGTTGCCTTGCCGCCCACCTTGATCTTTTGCATGCCCTCGGTCCAGCAGGGCACGACGCGGTTGAGCGGAAAGGTCGCTGGCGTGCCGCGCTTGAGCGAGCTGTCGAATTCCTTGCCGTCGCTGAGCGTGCCGCGGTAGTGGACCTTCACGGTATCCGTGGCCTTGGGGCGGGCGCCCGTGCCGTCGACCGTGTGAACCACTTTCACGCCCGAAGGCAGGTTTTCATCCGGCGCTGCTGCGCCTGCAGGGACGGACAGGGCAAGGCTGGCAACTCCCAGGCATACCGAGGGGAAAATTTTGGCCAGTAGTGGGTGAAAAGCGTTTGTCATAGAGGAGTCGTGGGTTGGCATGAATTTCAAAAACGAAAAAGCGGCACCGGGCCAGGCTGGCCTGGCGCCACAGGATTGCCGTCAAGGCATTCGCCGCGGCAGCACTGCACTGTAGCGCCAAAGTCTGGGCTGTTTCGGCCTCGGGCCCGCATCCGGCAGAGCGACAGCCCGCACCCTGCAAATTTGCCTGTCGCGTCGCGGGCTGCGCGGACTTTTTACCTGTCAGGCGGCGCCTACATGCAATGTGCTCTGCTTCCTAAAAAAGTTGCAACGACCGAGTTCTAAATTGAATGTTCCTTCTGCCATGTCTGGTTTGCGGCTGGCAGCCCGACGTTAATTTTCGACTTACGGAGATATTGAATGTTTGCACACAACAAGCGACTGCAGTACACCGTCAGGGTGAACGAGACCAATCCCGGCCTTGCCAACCTGATGCTGGAGCAATTTGGCGGTCCTCAAGGCGAGCTGGCCGCAGCCTGCCGTTATTTCACCCAGGCGCTGGGGGAGGAGGATGCAGGACGCAAGGACCTGCTGATGGACATTGCCACTGAAGAACTCAGCCACCTGGAAGTGATCGGCACCATCGTCGCCATGCTGAACAAGGGCGCCAAGGGTCGATTGGCCGAAGGCACGGAAACCGAAGCGGAAATCTACCGCTCGATCACCGGTGCCGGGAACGACA
>JAQGLT010000019.1 GCA_028292745.1 Polaromonas sp.
GTCCCGCACCACATCGATTGCCTTGATGGCGGCATGTTCGATGTAATCGTCCCAGGTCTTGTCCGCCATGGACTGGTCCGGATTGCGCCAGCTCAGCACAAAGGTCCGGTGGCCTTGGCTGGTTGCATAGCGAATCAGTGAATTTTCAGGCTGCAGGTCCAGGATATAAAACTTGTTGATGCAGGGCGGAACCATCAGGAACGGCTTTTCATAGACCTTGTCGGTCAGCGCCTTGTATTCGAGCAGCTGGAAAAATTCATTTTCAAACACCACCGCGCCTTCGGTGGTGGCCACGTTTTTGCCGACTTCAAAGACGCTTTCGTCGGTCATGGAGACATGGCCCTGCTTCATGTCGTGCAGCATGTTGGCCAGGCCCTTGGCAATGCTTTCGCCCCGGGTTTCAATGGCTTTTTTCTGCGCTTCGGCATTCAGCGCCAAAAAGTTGCTGGGCGATGAAGCCGCCATCCATTGCTCTACCGCGAAACGCAGGCGGGCCTTGGTCTTGGCATCGCTTTCTACGGCATCGACCATTCCCATCAGGGTACTGGCATTGAGCTGATAGGCGGACGACAGGAATTTTGAAACTGGATTGGCCTGCCAGGCGGGGTCGGAAAAACGGCGATCCGCCAACGTGGCGGTTGCCGATTCGCCGGCTTTCAGGCCTTGGTTCCACAGCGCCGTTGCACCGGCAATGTAGTTTTGCTGAAGCTCCAGCAGCTTGGACGGCTCAAAACGGATGGACGGCTGGGCTTGACCGGCGGAGGGTTTGAAGGCGGCCAGGTCCATCTGGGGAAAGCCGGCGACTGGCACGGTCCCGATGGCTGCCAGCGCCTGCTGAAATCCCGCGCCCAGGGTTTCTTGCATTTGTTGCGCGGCCTGGGTCCAGTTGGGTTCAGAATTCATGGGTGTCTCCTCAATGATGCAGTTTTCTGCAAAGTGCCTCTGGCATCTTGACAGTATCGTAGTAATCGCTTTTGAAATCCTGACAAGGCCGTGAATTTATGTATTTGATCGTTATAGCCTGGATGTATGTCGTGCTCATGATGAGCATTGCCGAGGCAACCAACACCACCGGAACCGTGCTGGGTGCCTTGATGACGTTTTTACTCTATGGTCTGGGGCCCGTGACATTGGTGATTTACCTGATGCGGGCGCCTGCCCGAAACAAGGCGATCAAAAAACGAAACGCTGAAGCCCTTGCCCAGCACATCGCGTTGACCGTCCAGCACGCCCCCCTGGGCACGCCTTCAGTCGAGCCAGATGCAGGCGGCCATGCGCCCGGTGGTGCCCAAGCCATTCCCGGCAGCGCCGGCGCCGGCATCGCGCCGGTGGGAAAAAAACCTTGAAGGCTGGCTCACGGTGCACCAGGCCGGGCTTGCGTCGTTGCCATACACCCGGCTGACGCCAAGCGCCTGCAGCCTGAAACGCGCCAGCCCCGGCAGATTCGCCAGGTGCTTTCCCGGCCCGGCCGGCCTGAAGAACTGCGCCGTTTCGGGCTGCAGCGACGCAAAAGCGGCCTTGACCTCGTCGCCCACTTCAAATGCGGATGGGCCGATGCAAGGACCCAGCCATGCTATTGTTTCGATAGCTTTCTTCGCTTGCCGCGTCTGCGCTAGAGCACTAAAAGATGCATAAACAGACTCCAGAATGCCCTGGCCGCTCGCACCAGAGCCGGCCAGCCCGCGCCAGCCGGCATGCGCCGCGGCAACCACATGCCCGGTCGGCGTCGTGAACAGCACGGGCAGGCAATCGGCGACCATCACCGTGCAGCCCAGCCCGCGCTGCGCGGTGACGCAGGCGTCGGCCTCCTGGCCGTCGGGCGTGGCCGCGTCAAGCAGTTGCACCGCAGTGCCATGCACCTGGTTCAGGAAAACGGCATGCGCCCCCGTGGCATGGCGCAAAGCGTGGCGGTTGGCGGCCACCGCCGTTGGCGCGTCGCCGACATGGCTGCCCAGGTTCATGCTGCTGAAAGGCCCGGCCGACGCGCCGCCCGGACGGGTGGTGAACAGCGCTCGAACACCGGCGGGCGCCGGCCAGTCCGGCACCAGCCAGTCGGGATGAGGCGCGCTGGTCACTTCACAGACACCCTGGCCGCTCAGGCCTGGCTGTCAGGGCATGCCGACGGCTGGGCTTTTTGGAATGCGGGTAGCGCCATGCAGGCGTCATGGGCCGCCTGGGTGCGGGGCAAACCGGCAAGGTCCACGTTGAAACGCTCGGCATTGAAGATCTGCGGCACTAGGCAGCAGTCGGCCAGCGTCGGGGTGTTGCCGTAGCAGTAGGTCGACGCCGGCAATGCGGCGAGTTGCCGCTCGAAGGCTTCCAGCCCTTCGCGGCACCAGTGGCGATACCACTCGTTTTTCGCTGCTTCCTCGACCTTGAGGTCGTGTACCAGGTACTTGAGTACGCGCAGGTTGTTCAACGGATGGATCTCGCAGGCGATCGACTGCGCCAGCGCCCGCACCTTGGCACGGCCCAGCGCGTCGGCTGGCAGCAGCGCGGGCGCCGGATGCATTTCGTCCAGGTATTCGATGATGGCCATCGATTGCGACAGGGTTTTACCCTCGATTTCCAGCAGCGGCACCAGGCTGTCGGCCGACAGCGCGGTGTACGGCTCTTTCCTGTGTTCGCCTTTCACAATATGAACCGGGATGTAGTCGTAGGCAAGGCCCTTGAGTTCCAGGGCAATTCGCACGCGAAACGAGGCGGATGAACGGAAATAGTTGTGAAGTTTCATGGGTCAAAGGATAAACCGAAACTGCCCTTTTCAGTGGTGGTTGGCTACGGCAACGGCTACGGCTAGGGGTCGGCAGCATGAAATTGGCGCTAGAGTCTGTACTTTGACATTTAACAAACCTACCGGAGCTTTTCCATGATTCTTGAAGTCGCCGACATCCGCATTCACTCCGGCCAGCAGGCTGCCTTTGAAGAAGCCATTCAGCGCGCGGTCGCGACCGTGATCAGCCAGGCCCAGGGCTTTCAGGGCTTTACCGTCAACCATGGAATCGAAAGCCCGGAGCGCTACCTGCTGCAGATTTTCTGGGCCACGCTGGAAAACCATACGGTCGATTTTCGCGGTTCAGCCGCCTTCACCGAATGGCGTGCGATTGTCGGGCCATTTTTTGCCGGGCCGCCCACAGTGGAGCACTTCAATCTGATCGCCAAATCCAGTTGAGCCAGCCAGCGCGCAATGAACGCCCTCCTTCCACGCCACCTCAGCAAGTTTTTGTCGCATGCGGCCCATGCAGCAGGCGCTACTTTTTTAATAGCTGCTTGCGCTTACCCAGTAAGCGCTGCAGCCCAAAACAGCTTGAAAAAGCCGGATGAGCAAGCCGCCCCCTGGCCGACGCGGCCGGTCCGCATCCTGGTGGGCTTTCCGGGCGGCTCGACGCCCGACATGTCGGCGCGCACCCTGGCCGAACCTTTGTCCAGGGCGCTGGGCCAACCCGTCATCGTCGAAAACAGGGTGGGCGCTTCGGGCAACATTGCCGCCGACCTGGTGGCCAAGGCAAGTGATGACCACACGCTGGGCGTCGTCATCAACGGCAACCTGACGTCCGCGAAACAGCTCTACCCCAAGCTGCCCTACGACCCGGCCAAAGATTTCACCCCCATTTCCCTGCTCACCACCGCGCCATTGATGCTGGTGGCCCCGGAAAGCCTGCCAGACGGGCTGCCGTTTTTCAAAGCCGCTGCGCAGGCCGGCAGCCGCTGGAACTACGGCACGGTGGGCAATGGCTCGGTCGGCCATCTGGGCATGGAGCTGATCAAAAGCCGCGCCGCCGGCATGGCCGCGGTGCATGTGCCGTATGCAGGCAATCCGCAGGTGGTCACGGCCATGCTGGGCGGGCAGATCCAGATGGCGCTGATTCCGCCCGGCATTGCGCTGCCGCACATCCGCTCGGGCAAGCTTCGGGCGATTGGGCTGGCGGGCGGGCGCAGCCTGCTGGCCCCCGATGTGCCGCCGCTTGCCGAGGCCGGCCTGAAAAACGTCAACCTGGAAGTGTGGACAGCCTTGGTTGGCCCGGCGAGCCTGTCCAAGACAGCCCAGACGCGACTGGCCGAGGCCGTGCCACGCATCATCCGTGACCCCGACACCCGGCAAAAGCTGTTCGCCCAGGGCTGGCAAGCCGTCGGCACGTCGCCCGAAGGCTTGACGAGCCGGTTAAAGGACGAAACCGCTTTGCTGGGCGACATCATCCGCACGCGCGGCATCAAGATTGAATAGCGGGCGCGCGGTTATGAATGCACTGGCCACTGCCACTGCCACGCGGACGCCAACGACGTGGCACACTGTCTGTTTACGTCGCACACTACTATTTACTGTGCTGCTCCCTCATTCAAAACTGTCCCGGATCGAATCCTGGGGTAAAGACGCAAAGGATCCATCATGAATTTTGTTGTTACACCGCCCGCCACCGTCAGCGTGCCGGTGACCGGCACCGCAGGGCGGTTTCCGGTCCACCGCATTTACTGCGTAGGCCGCAACTATGAAGAGCATGCCAAGGAAATGGGCTTTACCGGCCGTGAGCCCCCCTTCTTTTTCCTGAAACCGGCTGACGCCCTTGTGGTGGTGGATGGCGGCGCGACAGGCACCCTTCCCTACCCCAGCCTGACCAAAAACCTGCACCACGAAATCGAACTGGTCGTGGCCATTGGCACCGGCGGCAAAAACATCCAGGCAGCCGATGCGCAAAAGCACATCTTTGGCTATGCGGTAGGTCTGGACATGACACGGCGCGACCTGCAGGGCGAGATGAAAAAGCAGGGCCGCCCCTGGTGCATCGGCAAGGCGTTTGACCATTCCGCACCGATCGGGCCCATTACCCCGGCAGCCCAGGCCGGCGATATCAACCATGCAGAGATATCTTTGCAGGTGGGCAACCAGGACCGCCAGCGCAGCAATGTGTCCAAACTGATCTGGAACGTTGCCGAAACGATCGAGCACCTGTCGGCAGCCTGGGAGCTTCAGCCCGGCGACCTGATTTATACCGGCACGCCTGAAGGCGTCGCAGCCGTGGTGGCGGGCGATACGATGGTTGGCCGTATCGCGGGGCTGGAGCCGCTGACCGTCAAGGTCGCCTGAGCCTTTCCGGTTCAACCGCGATTGGGGAGGCCCGAGAAGCCGGCCACAGTGCCTCCCGTCTATCGATTATGCCCTTTGCGCACGTCAGACAAGCTTTTATAGCTATTCATTTGATAGCATCTTATGCGCTAACCGGCCATTTGCCGTCGAGCAAAAAATTCAAAGCCGCTACACTCATTTGATGCACCGTCCCCCTCTGAAACACTGCCGCGTCTGCGGTACTGCCGTGGTTTATCGCCTGCCAGACGATGGCGACACCAAAATGCGGGCCGTCTGCCCGGACTGCAACACCGTGCATTATGAAAACCCGCTCAATGTGGTGGGCACCCTGCCCGTTTGGGGCGACGACGGCGCCCAGGTGCTGCTGTGCAAACGCAATATTGAACCACGCCGTGGCAAATGGACGCTGCCTGCCGGCTTCATGGAAATGGGCGAAACCCTTGCCCAGGGCGCGGCCCGCGAAACAGATGAAGAAGCGGGAGCGCATTATGAAATGCAAAGCCTTTTCAGCGTCATGAACGTGGTGCGGGTCGGGCAGGTGCATTTTTATTACCGCGCGCGGCTGTTGGACACCACCTTCAATCCCGGACACGAAACCATGGAAGCCCGCCTTTTTACCGAATCAGAAATTCCGTGGGGCGAGATTGCCTTCAAGACCGTCAAGGAAACGCTGGAGCGCTACTTTGATGATCGCCGCAAAGGCAGCTTTGGCATCCATGTGCTCGACGTTGACTGAACCATCGCCAGTCGCCTCGCGCTTCACCAGGCAGGCGCAGTCTTCGCTGAATGACGGACCTTAAAATTTCACCCACCCAGTTGTCCAGTTGGCCGCCACAAGAACAAGAGCAGGCATTCGAGCCTGCGACTGTGGGCCAATGATTTCCTTCACGCTTGCATAACTTCCCTCAACATCCAAATCGCCATGTTCAAATCAGCGTCTTTTTTTCGTATCGCCCAGGACTTTGCCTTGCCTCCCCTGGATGCGCTGGAGGAAGCCCTCCAATCCGCCCAGTTCATGCCTTGTGGTGCCACGCAACCCGAATCCGTGGGGTGGATTCCCCCGCGTGGCAATAAAAGCACCGTCATGGTCGAAGCCGTTGGCGCGCAAATCATCCTGCGCCTGTGCATCGAACGCCGTCCCCTCCCCGCTTCCGCTGTCAAAGCCGAGGTCGAGGAACGCGTCGAGAAATACAAACAGGAAACCGGCCGCGAACGCGTCAGTTCCAAGATCAAGAAAGAATTCAAGGAGGAAGCCATCCAGAGCTTGCTGCCACGCGCATTTACCAAGCGCTCGTCCACCACGCTGTGGATCGATCCGGTCAATAAATTCCTGGTGGTTGATTCGGGAAGCCTGACCGGCGCCGACAAGGTGGTGAGCCAGTTGATAGAAGCGCTGAGCGAGATTCCCGGCTCCCGCCCCGGCCTGATGGCCAAGCCGGTGCAGACCACGATGGCCGCCGGTGCCGCCATGGCGCACTGGCTTGCCAGTCGCGAAGCGCCTGTCGGCTTCACAGTCGACCGTGACTGCGAACTCAAGATGCCCGATGATCAGAAATCCACCGTTCGCTACTCACGCCATACGCTTGAAATCGACGAAGTGGCGGAGCATATCGCCGCAGGCAAGTTGCCAACCCAACTGGCAATGACCTGGAACGAGCGCGTCTCTTTCATGCTGACCGACATGGCCCAGGTGAAAAAGATCAAGTTGCTGGACGTCGTGCTCGACGGTGTGCAGGAAAACGGCAAGGATGACGACGGCTTCGACGCCGACGCGGCCATTGTGACGGGCGAGTTGTCAGACCTGCTTCCAGATCTGCTGGAAGCCCTTGGCGGCGAGCTTGTAATGGACGGTGCTGTTGCGCCTCCAACCGCAGCCGGACAGGCAACTGAACGCCAACTGGCCAGCGTGTAATTCCATGGAATAAAGTCAAGGCACTGCCGTGCAGCCGGATTCATCCCGGCTATTTTTTTGACATGTTCAACATTTTTCAATGTTCCGGATTTTTATCGCATGGGGTAGTTAATCAGGCCTTGTCTTATTGACACACCCCTGAAGCTCGGGCAATCATGGTTGACCTGTCACACCAGGGCATTTGTCTACAGCCACTGGTTCTTCCGCACCCTGTGCTAACAGGCCAACTGGAGAGTTGCCATGAGACTTCATCTGTTTGAGCCCCGGCCTGAAGCTCACATTCGTAAATCGCTCGAGTATTTGGCAGAGGCCAACTTGGCCTGGGTCGAGCATCAGGCAGCAGCTGAGCACCATGCCGCGCTGGCCAAGATGTACGCAGAAAGAATAGCCAGGATTGAAGCAGAAATCAAGGACGTGAACCACCCGCGCTCTTTGGCCCGCCAGATGCCTGAGGAGGCACGCGACGAAGGTGATCGAGCTCGACCTGAATCGGTAGTAGCTTACCCTTCAAGAGCGGCGCGCTAGAAAACATGTTGGCGGTGCAGCAGTTGGGTAGTGAGACGAAATTTTGCTTTGCCGCCACCACAGCGAACTCCGGATGGTTGGCTTGCAACGAAGCACGAATTTCAATACACCGGCTGGGAACGCATTAAAACAACACTGATTATCAAAAAAAAATCCTGCCAGAAGCTTTAAAGTTTTAACACTGTTTCATTCCGCGTAATTCATGCGCAAAGTAGACAGATGCTGTTTTCCAGATATCGACGTCTACTCGCAATTGATGGTTCTCTGCTTCGAGTAACTTAATACGTTGAGATTCCGGATCCAGCACCTGGCCAGATTGCTCCGCATCAAACTGGCTAAGAAAACGCTGAACAGCTATTTCTCCAAATTGATCGAGATCAAATCCAGTATTTTCTACTGCATGAAGTATTTTGCTCATCGCACTCTCCTATATAAGACTGGTTACAGTGGTAATTTCGTAACTCAACTATACGATATCGCCGCAAAAAATTTGAAATCCGATTGAGCCATTCGGCCTAACAACTCATAATCCATTTGGACTATGCATGAGTTTTTGAGAATACTTAAAAGTCTGGCGACTCAGACATGCATTGATATGCATTCAGCATTCAGAGCGAACCAAACCACCTTTTTCCGGAACAAAAGCTAGCCAACTCAGCCGTGTAAGGCTTGTTCGGGCTATTCCATAAATGATTGAATCATCCGGCCCCTTGGGGCTGAAGAGAATAGGCATGAGCGTACACAAATCCATTCAACCATCCTACAACTCGATTGCACCGAACTCAACCATTGCCTACCGAAATCCTATACAGTTAAAGCATTCAAGAAATTAAGACCAATATTGTCAAAAATAAAACTATTTATATAGTTAAAACAAGATTTAACTGGACAGCTCGTTCTCATTCTTCTACTTAAGACTTTTATTGATAATTGATGTCATTGAGTAAGTGCAACTAAGGACTGATATCAATTATCGGAACGATTCTCGAGTCGGCCGCCACATCAGCATATGATCAATAATGAATCGAACCTTCTACATTTAGTATGGCAGAACTAAGAACCATTGCTCAAAGCCCCACAAGGAAAAACGAGTTAAAGTCACTTCAAATTCTGCGAGCAATCGCAGCAATTAGCGTTGTTTATTATCACATCAACGCAATCCCAAATTTTGGCACATTTGGAGTAGATATTTTTTTTGTACTAAGCGGTTTTGTCATAGCAATGGTTTTGGCAAACAGACAACCCGCTTATCTGTTTGCACTCAACCGGATCATTCGTATAGTACCCCTCTACTGGACGCTAACCACATTATTGCTGGCAATTGCATTGATTGCTCCACAGCTTCTGAACTCTACTACTGCCAATTTTTATAATTATGCAAAGTCACTATTTTTCATTCCATATTTTAAAGAGAATGGAACTCTGCGCCCTGTACTTGCGGTTGGCTGGAGCTTAAATTATGAAATGTTTTTTTATTTATGTGTCTGGACTTCGATCCTGATTACCAAACGCCATTATCTAAAACTCAGCTGTATTTTAGTAACGCTCGCATACGCTTTGTTTGGTTTTTATTCAGAAAATCGAGTGGTTTCCGCTTTTTTTAGCAATGCAGAAATTTTGGAATTCTTGTTGGGAATATGTGCGTTCAAGGTACACACCTCCGGATACTTCTCATCCCTACCCAAGGTTATACCAGCAGCAATTGCCATTGCTTCCTATTTATTCATGATAATAGCCGAGACATTAATTCACAATCTCAATGAACTAATAGTTTATGGAATTCCTTCATTTTTCCTACTACTTTCCATGTTGAATATGGAAGAAGTATTTTCAAAGTCAGGAAACCTTGCTGTTGATCTATTTACGAGCATGGGCGACGCCAGCTACGCTACTTATCTCAGTCATTACTACATTATCGAAGCCATGCGTAAAATAATCTATCAAAAATTTGATTTGATCAATCCATATACGCCAATGGGGGTGCTTTTAATTTTAATACTTTCATTATTGTTAGGCCAATTGCTCTATAAGTTTGTCGACAAGCCTCTACTGAAATTTTTTAAAATACGTATTTTGCCTACTACCGGACGGTGATCTGTCCCATAATCATCCATCTAAAGTTAGCAACTTTTTTTAAAGTGCAGTGTCGCTGCGCTGGCGATGCGCCTCAAGCCTCAAGCCTCAAGCCTCAAGCCTCAAGCCTCAAGCCTCAAGCCTCAAGCCTCAAGCCTCAACATTATGGAAATCTATTGGCCTTGCAACCCAGAAAATTTGCTTTTGTGAGTGTAAGTTTGCAAAAATAGTTCAGTTAAAACAAAAACACTTTATTATTCTTAATAAAACTTTTCAACTTTTTTTTAAATAATATAGTCAAGTTTATTATCATTTTTTTATTGTTATAAAAGTATCATAAAGCAGTTTATTAAATAAACCCTGCTCTGGCAGCCATAGAGATCGTGATGATATCGCGGCATTTTTCTTGAATCCAACGGAGCAAGAAAAAAGGACTTAGCATCACTAATGCTAAGTCCTTCATTTTTATTGGTCGGTGTGAAAGGATTCGAACCTTCGACCCCTTGCACCCCATGCAAGTGCGCTACCAGGCTGCGCCACACACCGATACGTATAAATTATAACCTGAAGCAGTACTGTTCTCAGATCAAAGGGCCAAGCAAAGTGCGGATTTGTATCAACTCGACACGCAATTGATCAAACATCAAGCGTTCTGCATTTGAATTTAAGCTGTTTTCAACGTCAAACTGGCTAGCGCTAAAGTTCTTAAAACCGTCAGAAATCTCATTTACCAAGGATAATTTGAAGTTTTTTTCTTTCAAATCAGGAGCTTCAGAAAGACAACTATTGTCAGCTTTTTTATGCAAATCGAGCTGAACAAATTCCTGCAATCTGTTTCGCGCTCCAACAATGGTAAATCCTTGGTCATACAGCAGTTCACGAATCTTTCGGATCACTAGCACTTCATGCGGCTGGTAATACCGTCGGTTACCCCGCCTTTTCATTGGGCGTAACTGCGTGAACTCTTGCTCCCAGTAACGAAGCACATGAGGTTTGACACCACACAAACTACTTACTTCACTGATGGTGAAGTAGCGTTTCGTGGGAATGGGAAGTAAAAATTTCTCCAATTGAATCAATGCCATGAAGAAGATAGCTTTGAATCTACTCCAACTGGAGGTTAACGAAAAGACTATTGACCATCGCTTGTTGCAAAAATGCCCGTTATGCTTGATTCGTCAGGAACAACGCCTTGAATTTGATCTTTTAGCTTATGACTCGCATGAAAAGTCACTACCCGGCGAGCATCAATCGGAATTGCCTCGCCGGTGCGCGGGTTACGGCCAGGCCGTGGGGCTTTGGTACGAATCTGGAAATTACCGAAACCTGAAATTTTCACGTCTCTGCCTTCAACCAAGCGTTCAGAGATCAACTCGAAAAATGCGTCTATCATTTCTTTAGATTCACGCTTGTTGAGTCCAATCTGCTCAAAAAGCAACTCTGCCAGATGCGCCTTCGTTAACGCCGGAGTTTCCAGGCTTTCTACAGAAAATTCCATTGAAATTCCTCCTGGCGATTGTTTGATAAGTGTCTGGTGAAAGATAGCATCAAGCACGGAGCCGTGCCTGTACTTGATTTTGAAGACTGACCACTATTGCCTCAACAGTTGATTCAATGGCTTCGTCGGTCAAGGTAGCAACATCGCTTGAAAGAACAAGGCGTATAGCAAGACTTTTTTCGCCGAACTGTATGGCCGTGCTGGCATGCTGCGGCCGGTATATGTCGAATAAGGTGGCTTTTTGAAGCAGCCCTTTCGTATTGGCCGCATCAATAGCAGCCATGAGCGCTGCGTGAGTAACGCCTTCGGGTACGATGACAGCAACATCTCGCTCGACAGGCTGCAATTTGCTGACTGATTCGAAAACAGGCACCTGACGTTGCAGCACCGCATCAAGGTCCAATTCAAACACAATTGGTGCCTGAACGAGTTCATGTTTTTGGCGCCATTGTGGATGCAACTCACCAACGAAACCAATTGATTGCCCTGACACGGATACATTGGCACAGCGCCCCGGATGCATGGCAGGATGCAGCGCTGGCGTGAAAACGGGCTTTAATGGTGATAGCAGAGCTTCGACGTCACCCTTGACATCAAAAAAATCCACTGCCTTGTCGGATTGGCCCCAATGGAGTGCATTTCGCGGACCGTAAGCTAAACCAGCGATTCGCATAGGTTGGTTAAATCCAGCAACTGTGGTGTCTGTATTCTGGCTTTGCAGATCACGTAAAAATACCCGCCCCAACTCAAATACATTCGCACGCAATGCTTTGCGGTCCAGATTGAACTTGAGCGCGTGAACCAATGAACCGAGCAACGATGAACGCATCACGCTCATATGGTTCGCAATCGGATTGAGCAATTTGATGGGATTTGGATTGCCCGCCAGCTCATGCTCCCAACTCTCTTCTACAAAGCTGAAGTTAATGGTTTCCTGGTAGCCCAGCGAGGCCAAGACCCGGCGCACAGCGAACGGGCTGCGCTCGGTTTCCGGTCGGAGCTTGGCGGTAATGGGCGCAAGCGGGGCTGTTTGCGGCAACTGGTCATAACCCACCATGCGCACAACCTCCTCAATCAGATCTTCTTCGATCTGAAGATCGAAGCGGTAGCTGGGCGGCGTAACGGTCAATGTCCCCTCACCTTGGCTGACTTCCAAGCCCAAGCGGCAAAACGCATCAAGACACTGTGCTTGCGTCAGTGGCATACCGATGACCTTAGCTGCACGAGCTACACGCATAGTGACCGGTGCTGCCCTGGGCAGGTTCACCCGCACATCATCGACAGGGCTGCAACTCGTACTGCCCGTTCCGCAAATATCAACGATAAGCTGGGTGATGCGTTCAATATGCTCCACGGTCTGGCCAGCATCAACGCCCCGCTCAAAGCGGTGGCCCGCATCAGTCGAAAAATTGTAACGACGCGAACGGCCCACGATGGCTTTGGGCCACCAGAAAGCGGCTTCAACGTAAATATTCTTCGTCTCATCAGACACTGCCGTAGCATCGCCGCCCATGATGCCTGCCAGGGATTCAACCTGTAGGTCATCGGCAATAACGCCGACTTTCTCGTCAATGCTCACTGTGTTGCTGTTCAGCAGCTTGATCGTTTCGCCAGGCCTACCCCAACGAACGTCAAGTCCACCATGAATCTTGTCGAGGTCAAAAATATGGCTAGGTCGGCCCAGTTCAAACATCACGTAATTAGAGATATCCACCAGTGGCGTTACGCTGCGCTGGCCGCATCGCGCTAGGCGCTCCACCATCCAGAAGGGAGTGGTGGCTTGGGAATTAATGTTACGCACAATCCGGCCTGAAAAGCGTCCACATAAATCAGGTGCGCTGACCACGACAGGCAACCTGTCGGAATTGCCTACCCTTACCGCCGGAAAGGAGGGCACATTCAAAGGGGCTCCTGTCAAAGCAGCGACTTCCCGCGCAACGCCAAATACGCTCAAGCAATGCGCAAGATTGGGTGTCAGTTTGAGGGTGAACAGTGTGTCGTCAAGCTTGAGGTGCTCTCGGATGTCCTGCCCTACTGGTGCATCAAAGGCCAGTTCTAGCAAACCACCGTGGTCTTCGGAAACTTTGAGTTCCCGAGCCGAGCACAGCATGCCCTGGCTCTCGATGCCGCGCAGTTTCCCCACCTTGATCACAAATGGTTTTCCATCCTCGCCCGGCGGCAACTCAGCGCCTACCATCGCGCACGGCACTTTGATTCCTGGACGTGCATTGGCTGCGCCGCACACGATCGTGAGCAAGTTGACCTGCCCCACGTCAACTTGGCATACGCGTAGGCGATCCGCATTCGGATGCTGCATGGTTTCCTTGATTTCGCCCACCACGATATGGGTAAAAGGCGGAGCAACCGGCTTGAGTTCCTCAACTTCAAGCCCGGCCATGGTCAGCGTTTCGGCAAGTTGTTCAGTGCTAAGTGGCGGGTTGCAAAATTCGCGCAACCAGGATTCGGGGAATTGCATGGTGAGAGCCTTGTTCTTCTATTTGTTGTTTTTGCTCAGGATTGGAACTGGGACAAAAACCGGACATCGCCGTCAAAAAACAGACGCAAGTCATTGACGCCGTAACGCAGCATGGTCAACCGGTCAGGGCCCATGCCAAAGGCAAAACCGATGTAGTTTTCAGGATCAAGGCCCATGTTGCGCACTACGTTGGGATGCACCTGACCCGAACCAGCTACTTCAAGCCAGCGGCCAGCCAAAGGCCCTTTCTGAAACTGGATATCGATCTCGGCACTGGGCTCGGTAAAGGGGAAAAAGCTTGGGCGAAAGCGCAGTACCAAGTCATCGCTCTCGAAAAAAGTACGACAGAAATCAGTGAAAACGTATTTCAGATCTTTAAAACTCACGTTTTCGCCAATCCACAGGCCTTCACACTGGTGAAACATGGGTGAATGGGTGGCGTCGCTGTCCACGCGGTAGGTACGCCCTGGTGCAATGACGCGAATCTCTGGCATACGCCCGCCCCCATCGAGCAGTGCACGATGCTTTTTGACATGCTGGACCGCATAACGAATCTGCATCGGACTGGTGTGGGTGCGTAGCAGGTTGGGTGCAGTTGCAGTACCGCCTTCGACATAAAACGTGTCGTGCATCGAGCGTGCAGGGTGATCTTCAGGCGTATTTAGCGCCGTGAAATTAAACCAGTCCGTTTCAATCTCTGGTCCCTGCGCGACATCGAAACCCATTGAACCAAAGATGGCTTCGATCCGCTCCAACGTCAACGAAACAGGATGCAGGCCGCCTTGCATCGGCTTGCGCCCGGGCAAGCTCACATCCAGCGCTTCGGCTTTGAGCTGCCTTTCCAATTCGGCATTTGCCAGTGCTTGGCGACGCTCATTGAGTGCAGCTTCGATGGCTTGCTTGGCCAGGTTAATGGCACCCCCATGGGATTTTTTTTCTTCCACGGAAAGCTGCGCCATCCCTTTCATCAACCCGGTAATACGGCCTGATTTTCCCAAAAATTGGGCCTTGGCATTCTCTAGATCAGCAGGTGTCAAAGACTGCCCAAAACTGGTTTTGGCAGCAGTTACCAACTCATTGAGGGTATCGGCATCGATCATAAATTTTCTTTACAGGTGCAGGGCAACACAGCGACTTCATTTCTGACTACATGAGCACATGACAATTACTACTCCGTAGGCAATGAAAAAGGGCCAGAGCCTTTTCAAGCTCCAGCCCTTTATTTTCTTATGCAAACAGCTATTGATTCAATAGCATTTTGTCCTGAAAATCAGGCAGCCAGCTTGGCTTTCGCCTGCTCGACGATGGCGCCGAAAGCAGCGCTGTCGTGAATGGCCATATCGGACAAAACCTTGCGGTCGATCTCAATACCGGCTTTTTTCAGGCCATTGGCAAATTGACTGTAGGTCAGGCCAAATGAACGGCTTGCAGCATTGATCCGGGCGATCCACAAGCGGCGGAACACACGTTTCTTGTTACGGCGATCACGGTAGGCATACTGCCCCGCCTTCATTACCGCTTCTTTAGCGATACGGAAGACATTACCGCGGCGACCGCGAAAACCTTTTGCAAGGGCTAAAACTTTTTTGTGGCGGGCGCGAGCCGTTACACCACGTTTGACGCGAGGCATGTATTACTCCTTGTTCGTCGTTAATTAAATGCCACGGCCTGGCAGCATCTGCGCCATGTGACCCATATTGGTCTCATGAACAGCTACTGAACCACGCAATTGACGTTTGTTTTTAGTGGTCTTCTTGGTCAAAATGTGACGCTTGAAGGCTTGGCCCCGTTTAACGGTGCCACCTGGACGAACGCGGAAACGCTTTTTAGCGCTACTCTTGGTCTTCATTTTGGGCATATATATGCTCCTTTTCATTTGTGCTCGTGAGGCGCTACGAAACTTTCGCAGACTTGACAGCCCCGAGCCACTTGTAATGGCAGGTTTTGACACCGCCACTTGCGCGACGACTTAATTTTCGTCACTTTTGGAAGCCCGGTTTCCGCCGGGCAACTCAGGAACACGATGAAATGCCCCTTTCGACTTGCTGGCTTAACGCCAGCGAGCCGTCAATTTTTAACTTGTGCGATTTAAGCTGTGGCTGAAGATGGCGCAGCCTCTGCTGCTACAGCCTTCGGCGCCACTTTCTTGCGACCCGGCGCGATCATCATGACCATCTGCCGACCTTCAAGTTTAGGGAACTGTTCCACCACAATCAAATCGGCCAACTCATCGCGAATCCGCGCCAACAAGGCCAAGCCCAGTTCCTGGTGGGTGATTTCCCTACCGCGAAAGCGCAAGGTAATTTTGCACTTGTCGCCATCTTCCAAAAAGCGCTTGATATTGCGTAATTTGATGTTGTAGTCGCCGTCATCGGTACCAGGACGGAATTTAACTTCCTTGACTTCAATCACTTTTTGCTTGGACTTTGCTTCCGCCGCCTTCTTCTGCTCGGCGTATTTAAACTTGCCATAGTCCATCAAACGGCATACGGGCGGTACGGCCGTCGGCGATATCTCGACCAGATCCACGTCCGCTTCACCGGCCAGACGTAATGCATCCATCAGACTGACAACACCCAAGGGTTCATTGTCGGGTCCAGTCAAGCGTACTTCAGGAGCCATGATTTCGCGGTTCAAGCGATGCTTGCGTTCTTCACGGTGACGGCGGTCACGAAATTCTGTAGCGATGGTGCGAATCCTTCAATATTTGCTATAAAAGCTATAGCTGCTTGTGCCCGTCCGGCAGGGACGATAAGCCGATTCCTTTAAAACTTTGGGGAATCAGGTTTTTTGTGCAATGTCCAACGCAATTTGATCAGCAAAAGCTTGAATAGACATTACGCCAAGGTCTTTGTTACCCCGGGCACGCACTGAAACTGCGCCTGCTGCCATCTCTTTATCGCCTACGACAAGAATATATGGGAGCTTTTGCAGCGAGTGTTCGCGTATTTTATACGTTATTTTCTCATTGCGCAGATCCAGATTGACTCTAAGCCCTTGATTCTGCAGCGTTTTAGCAACTCCCCGAGCGTAATCGGCTTGGGAATCGGTAATTGTGAGCACTGAAATCTGCTCTGGCGCAAGCCAAGTGGGCATTGCTCCGGCATGTTCTTCGATCAAAATTCCGATAAATCGCTCCATGCTGCCGACGATGGCCCGGTGCAGCATCACGGGGCGATGGCGCTCGCCGTCTTCTCCCACATATTCGGCATCCAGGCGCTCGGGCATTGAAAAGTCGACTTGGATCGTGCCGCATTGCCATTGCCGGCCAATGGCATCTTTCAACGTGTACTCGATCTTTGGTCCGTAGAACGCGCCCTCGCCCGGAGAAATTTCGAAGTCGCAACCCGATGCGCGCAGGCTTTCGATCAGGGCTTGCTCGGCCTTGTCCCAGCTTGCATCGGAACCGATTCGCGCCTCTGGACGGGTCGCGACTTTATAAATGATGTTTTTAAAGCCAAAGTCGGTATAGACGCGCTGGAGCAAGGCGGTGTAATCGACGCATTCTTTCAATATCTGCTCTTCGGTGCAGAAAATGTGGCCGTCGTCCTGTGTGAAACCGCGAACACGCATGATGCCGTGCAGTCCGCCGGTTGGCTCATTACGGTGGCACTGGCCGAATTCACCATAGCGCAAGGGCAGATCGCGGTAGCTCTTGATGCCCTGCTTGAAAATCAGGATGTGGCCGGGGCAGTTCATCGGCTTAAGCGCGAAATCGCGCTTTTCGCTTTCGGTCGTGAACATGTTGTCGCGGTATTTGTCCCAGTGACCGGTCTTTTCCCAGAGGGTTTTATCCAGCAGTTGTGGGCCCTTGACTTCCTGATAGCCGTTGCTCAGGTAAACCTTGCGCATGTATTGCTCGACCCCCTGCCAGATCGTCCAGCCTTTGGGATGCCAGAACACGAGGCCAGGCGCGTGATCATCGATATGAAACAGGTCCAGTTCCTTGCCGAGCTTGCGGTGATCGCGCTTGTCGGCCTCTTCCAGCATGGTCAGGTACTGCTGCAGTTCGTCTTTCGTTGCCCAGGCGGTGCCGTAGATGCGTTGCAGCATTTCATTGCGATGATCGCCTCGCCAGTAGGCGCCCGCCACCTTCATCAGCTTGAAGAACTTCAATTTTCCGGTGCTCGGCACGTGCGGGCCGCGGCACAAGTCCTCGAAAGCGCCTTCGCGGTAGAGCGAGACGTCTTCGTTTTCCGGGATGCTGGCGATGATCTCTGCCTTGTAATGCTCGCCGATGCTTTTGAAGTGGGCCACCGCCTCGTCGCGCGGCAATACGCGCCGCGTGACAGGTTCGTCCTTGGCGACGAGTTCGGCCATTCGCTTTTCGATGGCGGCCAGGTCTTCCGGCGTAAAAGGACGCTTGTACGAAAAATCGTAGAAAAAGCCGTTTTCAATCGTTGGTCCGATCGTGACTTGCGCATCCGGAAACAACTCCTTGACGGCATAGGCCAGCAAATGGGCCGCGCTGTGCCGAATCAGTTCCAAGCCATCGGCATCCTTGGCGGTGATGATGGACACGGCGCTGTCCTGGCTGATGAGGTGGCTGGTGTCGACCAGTTTGCCGTCCACCTTGCCGCCCAGAGCCGCCTTGGCCAGGCCGGTGCCGATGGACGCAGCCACTTCAGCCACGGTCACGGCTTGGGGATATTCACGTTTGGAGCTGTCGGGAAGTGTGATTTGAATCATGATGAAATTAAAAAGCGGATAGGCAAAAAAAAGCGCGGAACAGACCGCGCTTTACTATGAATTTTGTAGCTGGCAGCGCACAAGGCGCGCGGACTACGGCCTCGTAAGCTATAAAAACTTTACCGTTGTAGTTCGCGGTGTCATAACCAGGTTGCCTTTCTCGCTCTTGTTGACGGGACAATTTTTGGATTTTAACCGCAGACAGAATGACGCCGCCACGAAAAAGGCCTTGAGCCCCTTTCGGATTGCCCAAGGCCCGGCGGCCATCCAACGCTGATCAGCGGTCAGCGAATCAGTGGAACTGCTCTTCCTCGGTCGAGCCGGTCAGCGCGGTCACGCTGGACTTGCCGCCCTGGATCACGGTGGTCACTTCGTCGAAGTAGCCGGTGCCGACTTCCTGCTGGTGCGACACGAAGGTGTAGCCGCGGTCGCGGGCTGCAAATTCAGGCTCCTGCACCTTTTCGATATAGGCCGTCATGCCGCGGGCAACATAGTCCTGCGCCAAGTCGAACATGTTGTACCACATGGAATGGATGCCGGCCAGGGTGATGAACTGGTACTTGTAACCCATGGCACCGAGTTCTTTCTGGAACTTGGCGATGGTTGCGTTGTCCAGGTTTTTCTTCCAGTTGAACGACGGCGAGCAGTTGTAGGCCAGCATTTTTCCAGGATGCTTGGCATGCACGGCCTCGGCGAACTTGCGCGCGAATTCAAGGTCGGGCGTGCCGGTTTCGCACCACACCAGATCGGCGTACTCGGCATATGCCACAGCGCGCGAGATGGCCTGGTCCATGCCCTTTTTGGTCTTGTAGAAACCTTCGGCGGTGCGCTCACCGGTCAGGAACGGCTTGTCGTTTTCGTCGTAGTCGCTGGTCAGCAGGTCGGCGGCTTCGGCATCGGTGCGGGCGATCACCAGGGTCGGCACGCCGCAGACGTCGGCGGCCATGCGGGCGGCGATGAGCTTCTGGCAGGCCTCTGCCGTCGGCACCAGCACCTTGCCGCCCATGTGGCCGCATTTCTTGACGGAGGCGAGCTGGTCTTCGAAGTGAACGCCGGCGGCGCCCGCCTTGATCATGGCCTTCATCAGTTCAAACGCATTGAGCACGCCGCCAAAACCGGCTTCGGCATCGGCCACGATGGGCGCGAAATTGTCGATATAACCCGCGTCGCCGGCATCGATGCCCTTGGAGTGCTGAATCTCATCGGCGCGGCGAAAGGTGTTGTTGATGCGCTCGACCACGGTGGGGACCGAGTCAACCGGATACAAGGACTGGTCGGGGTACATGGAGGCGTAGCTGTTGTTGTCGGCGGCGACTTGCCAGCCCGACAGGTAAATGGCCTTGACGCCGGCCTTGACCTGCTGCATGGCCTGGCCGCCCGTCAATGCGCCGAGGCAGTTGACGTAGGGCTCGTTGTTCACCAAGCTCCAGAGCTTTTCAGCGCCGCGGCGGGCCAGCGTGTGCTCGATCGGGAAGGAGCCGCGCAGGCGAACCACGTCGGCGGCGCTGTAGCCGCGCTTGATGCCTTTCCAGCGGGGGTTGGTGGCCCAGTCTTTTTCGAGCGCCTGGATCTGCTGTTCGCGGCTGAGTTGTTCGGTGAGGCTTTGTGGCATGGTGGACTCCGAGGGTTAAAAAGAAAGTGCCTTGAGTTTAAGTCTTATACAAGAGTGTATTGAGCTCTTATGTCTTATATAAGACAAAAATAAAATTCAATAAAATCAATGGCTTTTTCGATACTTATTGCAATATGAAATTTATTTTCTTATATTGAGAAATTTTCTTGCAGTGCAACAATTTTGCAATCCATATTGTGAAAAGCATTTTCTGAATCATGAAAAGCAGGTTTTCCTTGTTTTTTAAGGCGGCGTTGGCTTGGGGACGTGCCGTTGCGCCCAGTTGCCGCAGACGATGACGGGCATGCCGCCAGTGCGTTCTGGCGCGATTTCGTAAACGATGCAAAGCAGCTCAGGCGCTTGGCCCGCTGATGGAACCGGCTCGCCTGGCGCTGGGCCGTGCGCCTCATCAAGCTGCACCATGATTTCACGCTTGGCATACTCGCCGCTTTGCTGCGGCCACACCTCTTCGATTTCATCGAGCTGCCGTTCAAGCTCGGGGCTGATTTCGTACACCTCGCCATGGATGGAGCCCGGCTCGCCCAGCACCACGCCCGGATAGGCGCCCAGGTGGTAGAGCGCGCCCTGCACGCGGGCCTGCCCGATCCAGCGCGGCGCAGGCAGCAGCCGGGTGATGTCCCGCTCCTCGCCCTGGCGCAGGGTGCCGTAGACAAAAACATGGCGGGCGGCGGCGGACGGCATCGTTCGGGACTCCAGTGGACGCCTGAAAATCAGGCATGATTTCGACCGGCTTTTGGCATTCCGCCGCGCCGGCAACCGGCCCGTCGCAAGGCAGGCACAGCAAAACACCCAGTTTAATGAATCGCTTTGTGGCTTATGCCTGTCTTGCGCTCAGCATGTCCCTGGTGGGCAGCTATGTCGCCCTGTCCAAACCGCTGGTGGCCGCCCTGCCGGTCTTTCTGCTGGCCTGGCTGCGCTTTGGCCTGGGCGGGCTGGCCATGCTGGGCTGGCTGAAGAAGCCGGCGGCAGAGGTCGCCATGAGCGGCCAGACCCGGCGCCTGGTGTTTCTGGAGTCGTTTCTGGGCAATTTCCTGTTTTCGATCTGCATGCTGTTCGGGGTCAGCATGACGAGCGCGGTCGCGGCGGGCACCATCATGGCGGCGATTCCGGCGGCCGTGGCCGTGATGAGCTGGCTGTTTCTGCGGGAACGCATCGGCCCGCGCGTGTGGGCGGCGGTCGGCTGCGCCGTGCTGGGCATCGCATTGTTTTCGCTATCAAAAAATGAGCTAACTACGCATATGCCACCTGCGCTGGAGGCCAATTTCATTCATAAACCAGCCTGGCTGGGCAATCTGCTGCTGGTGGGCGCCGTGCTGTGCGAGGCGGCTTATGCGGTGATCGGCAAGAAGCTCACCGGCGTGCTCAGCCCCAAGCGCATCACCGCGTTGATCAACCTCTGGGGGTTTGCACTGGTCACCCCTTTCGGGCTGTGGATGGCCTGGGATTTTGACTTTGCCGCCGTGGCGCCGTCCAGCTGGGGGCTGCTGGTGTTTTATTCGCTGGCCGCCAGCGTCTGGACGGTCTGGCTCTGGATGACTGGATTGAAGAGCGTGCCGGCCAACCAAGCCGGCGTGTTCACCGTGCTGCTGCCGGTCAGCGCGGCGGCCGTCGGCGTGCTGGTGCTGGGCGAACGCCTGAACGCCATGCAGTTGGGCGCTTTCGCCATTGCACTGGCCGGTGTGCTGCTGGCTACCCTGCCACAGCGCGGCTTGCGCCGGCCTGCTCCTGGGACAGGGCGGCATTGATTTCTCGCGCGCGCCGCCGGTCCCGGCGCGCCATGCCCAGGCTGTAGCCGATGATGCCCAGTGACACGGCGGCAATCAGAATCGTCGCGGCCGCATAGATCGACGGGTTCACGCCCCGGCGGGCGTAGCTGAAAATCACCTGCGGCAGGGTGGTCACGCCAGGGCCCGACAAAAATTCCGAGATCACCACGTCGTCGAACGACAAGGTGAAGGTCAGCAGCCAGCTGGACACCAGGGCGGGCGCGATGTTGGGCAGCGTTACCAGGAAAAATACCTGTACCGGCCGGCACCCCAGGTCCATGGCCGCTTCTTCGATGGCGCGGTCCACCTCGCTCAGGCGCGACTGGATCACCACGGTGGCGTACGCCATGCCCAGCAGGGTGTGGCCCAGGACGATGGTGACAAAACCCCGCTCGGGCCAGCCGATGGCGCGCTGCACCGCCACCATCAGGAGCAGCAGCGACAGCCCGATGATCACCTCGGGCATCACCAGCGGCGCATTGACCAGGCCGTAGAACAGCGTGCGCCCCCCAAAGCACAGGTAGCGCACCAGCACGAAAGCGGCGAAGCAGCCCAGCACGACCGACAGCGTGCCGGTGATGAGCGCGACCTTCAGCGACAGGATAAACCCGTCCACCAGCCGGGCGTCCGACAGCAGGGCCTCGTACCAGCGCAGCGAAAAGCCGGTGAACACGCCGTCCTGGCGGGTGCTGTTGAAGGAAAAGACGATCAGGAAAAAGAGTGGGATGTACAGGAACAGGTACACCGCCCCCAGCCAGAGCCGGCCGACAAGGCTTTCCGAAAAGAACCGCGCGCTTTTCATGTCAGGAGGCTCCCGGTGCGCGGTCGCGGCCGCTGCTGGCGCGGTAATAAAAGGCCAGCGGCACGAGGATGAGCAAAATCATGACCACTGAAAGGCTGGCCGCGCGGGGCCAGTTGTTGCTGCTGAACATCTCGTCCCACACCACCCGGCCGATCATGACGTTCTCGGCGCCGCCGAGCAGGGAAGGAATGACAAACTCGCCGACGCTGGGAATGAACACCAGCATCGAGCCGGCCACGATGCCGGAGCGGCTCAGCGGCACGGTGACCAGCCAGAAGGCCTCCCAGGGGCTGGCCCCCAGGTCGTGCGCGGCTTCGAGCAGGCGAAGGTCCATCTTCACCAGGGTGGCGTAGAGCGGCAGGATCATGAAGGGGCAGTACACATACGTCATGCCGACCAGCATGGACACATCGGTGTAGAGCAGGGTCAGCGGTTCCTGGATGAGGCCGAGCGCCAGCAGCAAATTGTTGAGCACGCCCTGGTCGGCCAGAATGCCTTTCCAGGCGTAGACGCGGAGCAGGAAGGAAGTCCAGAACGGCAGCATCACCAGCATCAAGAGGGCGGGCCGGATCGACGGCCTGGCGCGGGCCAGGAAATAGGCGAACGGGTAGCCGATGACCAGGCATAGCAGCGTGGTGAAAAGTGCATATTTCAGCGATGTCTGGTAGGCATCAAGATAAAGGGTGTCGCCCCACGCGGCGCCGGCGCCCGCCTCGGCGCCCCTGAAGATCGACAGGTAGTTGTCAAACCTGAGAATCAGGCGCCAGGCGCCCGAGGCCGTATCGACCAGGGGCGCGAACGGGTCCACGCCATTGCCCATGTCGGTCACGCTGATGCGCACAAGGATCAGGAAAGGCACGACGAAAAACACAATCAGCCACAGATACGGCAGGCCGATCACGAAACGCCGCCCCGGCCGCCATGAAAACCATGAGAAATTTTTCATCGCGCAGGCCTTAGTGCGTCAGCACCACGGGGGCGGCATCGTCCCACCAGAAAAATACCGGATCGTCCCAGGTGATGCCGCCGCCGGCACGCAGGGCGTTGGTCCCGGTGATCTTGACGGTGCGGCCGCCGGGCATCTCGACGATGAAGGTGCTGTAGCTGCCGAAATAAGCGATTTCGCGCACCTTGCCGGTGAACAGGTTGTGGCTGACGGGCGGCCGCTCCCTGGCGATATGGATTTTCTCGGGCCGAACCGCAACGGCAACGGCCATGCCCGCCGCGCCGCTGATGCCGTGGCCCACGCAGACGACGCCGTGCTCGGTGGTGACTTCGCAGCGGTCGGCCTCGTCGAGCGTCACCCGCCCTTCGAACAGGTTGATGCTGCCGATGAAATCCGCCACGAAGCGGCTGTTGGGGTACTCGTAGATTTCTTTTGGCGTGCCGACCTGCAGCACGCGGCCATGGCTCATCACGGCGATGCGCGACGCCATGGTCATGGCCTCTTCCTGGTCGTGCGTCACCATCACGCAGGTCACGCCGACGGATTCGATGATGTTGACCAGCTCGAACTGGGTGCGTTCGCGCAGCTTGCGGTCCAGCGCGCCCAGCGGTTCATCGAGCAGCAGCAACTGCGGCTTCTTGGCCAGGCTGCGCGCCAGCGCCACCCGCTGCTGCTGTCCGCCCGACAGCTGGTGCGGCTTTCGTTTGGCCAGCGCCGTCATCTGCACCAGGTTGAGCATTTCCTCCACCCGCTGCTGGATTTGCGCCTTGGGCATGCCTTCGCGCTTGAGGCCGAACGCAATGTTGTCCCAGATCGTGAGATGGGGAAACAGCGCGTAGGACTGGAACATCATGTTGATCGGCCGCTCGTAGGGCGGAAATGTCGCGATGTCCACCCCGTTGAGGACCACGGCGCCCGACGTGGGCTTTTCAAAACCGGCCAGCATGCGCAGCAAGGTCGATTTGCCGCAACCCGAACTGCCCAGCAGCGCGAATATCTCGCCTTTCTTGATGGACAACGACACTTCATCGACCGCGACCACATCGTCAAAGCGCTTGACCAGCAGTTCGGTTCGGAGATAGCCGTCGCCGGGCGACAGGGGCAGGTTCATGTTGGCGGCGTCCTGGTGGCAAAACCACAATGAAAAAAGCTGCACACGCAAGGCATTGCATGCACAGCCGGAGTCCAATGGCTAGCGAAGGCTTATTTGCCTTTTTTGAAGCCTGTGAATACATTGCTCATCGATTCGCGGGCTTCGTTGCTGAAGCTGGCGGGCGTGACCATTTTCTGCAGGTTGTCGGCATCCGGAAAGACCGCCGTGTCCTGGGCAATCTCGGGCTTCACGCTGGCCAGGCTGGCCTTGTTGGCGGTGGGGTAGCCCAGCTCGTTGGTCAGCGAGGCGGAAACTTCGGGGCGCAGGAAATAATCGATGAAGGCGTAGGCGTTGTTCGGATGCTTGGCATCTTTGGGCATCGCCAGCGTGTCAAAGAAGATCAGCCCGCCGGTTTTCGGCAGCAATGCCTGCACCTCGTTGCCGTTCTTGTTCTCGATGGCGCGGGCGCGGGCGATGTTGATGTCACCGGCCCAGCCCAGCGCCACGCAGGCCTTGCCGCCGGCCAGGTCGTCGATCATGGTGCTGGAGAACATGCGGATGTGCGGCCGCACCTTGGCCAGCATGTCGCCCGCCGCCTTGTGGTCGGCCGGGTCGTTCGAATACGCGTTCTTGCCCAGGTAGTGCATTGCCGGCGGAATGACCTCGGTCGGCGAGTCAAGGTAGGCAATGCCGCAGGACTTGAGCTTGGCGGTATAGACCGGGTTGAACACCAAGTCCCAGGCGTTGTCGGGCATGGGCGTGTCGCCCAGCGCCTTGGCGACCTTGGCCTTATTGATGCCGACGGTGGTGAAGCTCCAGGCCCAGGGAATCAGGTAGTCGTTGCCCGGGTCGATGGTGCCGAGCTTTGCCATGATGGCGGGATCGAGGTTGCCGTAGCGGGTCAGCTTGGACTTGTCCAGCTTGGCGAGCAGCCCGCCGTCGATTTGCGGCTTGGCAAACACGGCGCCCGGCACGACGATGTCATACCCGGTGTTGCCGGCCACCAGCTTGGCATGCAGGGCTTCATTGTTTTCAAACGTCTGGTAGTTGACCTTGATGCCGGTTTCCTTCTCGAAATTGGCCACCAGGTCCTTGGGGGTGTAGTCCGGCCAGTTGTAGATGTTGAGCACCTTTTCCTCGGCGGTGGCCACCGCTGCCGCGCTGGCCGGCGCGGCGGGCGTGGCCACGGTGGCGGGCGTTTCGTCTTTTTTGCCGCAGGCACTCAAGGCCAGGGCAGCCACTGCCGAAAAGGCAAACATCCACGCGCGGTTTTTCATGATGTCAGAACTCCGTCAGGTCGTCAGGTAGGTAGGTAGAAGCAAAAAGGCATAGACAAGCGCTGAAAGCCGGCGTCAACCCAGGCATTGAGCGTGCCGCAGATTGTATTAGCGGTTTTTGGTTTTGCGCCCTGCCCGGGCCCAGCCAGGCCGCCTTCAGGCAAACAGGGTCTTGTACTGATCGCGCAGGAGATTCTTCTGGACCTTGCCCATGGCGTTGCGCGGCAACGCGTCGACCACGAAACACTGTTTGGGAATCTTGAAATTGGCCAGCCTTGACTTGAGCAGGTCCACCACCTGGACCGCATCCAGTGCCGCACCCGGTTTGGCCGTCACGACGGCCACGCCAACCTCGCCGAAATCGGGGTGCGGCACCCCCACCAGCGCGCTTTCAGCCACGCCGGGCAGCTCGTTGATGACGCCTTCGACCTCCGCCGGATAGACGTTGTAGCCGCCGCTGATGATGAGGTCCTTGCTGCGCCCGACGATGGTGATGTAGCCGTCTTCTCCCATCCTGCCCACGTCGCCGGTCTTGAAATAGCCATCGGGTGTGAATTCTTCAGCCGTTTTCTCCGGCATGCGCCAGTAGCCCTGAAAGACATTGGGGCCCTTGACCTGGATGCCGCCGGTTTCTCCGGGCGGCAGGGGCTGGCCGTCATCGCCGACCACCCGCAGGCTGACGCCCGGCAGCGCCAGACCGACGGTGCCGCCCCGGCGCTCGCCGCCCTGGTAGGGATTGGAGGTCAGCATGACGGTTTCGGACATGCCGTAGCGCTCCAGGATGGTGTGACCGGTGCGTTCCTGCCACTCGCGGAAGGTCTCGATCAGCAGCGGGGCCGAGCCGGCGATGAACAGGCGCATGTTGCGGCAGGCTTCGCGGGTCAGGCCGGGCTCTGCGAGCAGCCGCACATACAGCGTCGGCACCCCCATGAAGACCGTCGCCGCCGGCAGTTTCTCAATCACCTGTTTCGGATCAAAGCGGGACAGCCAGAGCATTTTGCTGCCATTGATCAGCGCGCCGTGGATGGCGACAAACAGGCCATGGACGTGAAAAATCGGCAGCGCATGGATCAGCACATCGCCCGCCCTCCATCCCCAGTAGTCCTTGAGCACGCGCGCGTTTTCAGCCAGGTTGCCATGCGACAGCATCGCGCCCTTGCTGCGGCCGGTGGTGCCGCTGGTGTACAAAATGGCGGCGACGTCGTCGGGCTGCCTGGGCACGACCTCATGCTCGGCGCTGCAGTGCCCGGCACGCTCCAGCAGCGAGCCGGTGCGGTCTTCGTTGAGCGTGAACACATGGTGCGTGCCCGCCTGGAAGGCGATTTTGCTGACCCAGCCGAAATTCTCGCTGCTGCACACCACCACCGCCGGCTCTGCATTGCCGATGAAATACGTCATTTCAATGCTTTGGTAAGCCGTGTTCAGCGGCAGGAACACATAACCGGCCCGCAGCGTGGCCAGGTAGAGCATCATGGCCTCGACCGATTTCTCGACCTGCACCGCGATGCGGGCGCCGTCGGGAAGGTTCAGCGACTGCAGCAGGTTGGCCAGCATGGCCGAACTGTGGTCCAGGTCGTGCCATGAATAGTTCAGGCCGTTGTCGGCTTCGACAGCGACTTCCTGCAGATTGGAGGGAAAGGCGGCACGGAGCACGGAAAACAGGTTCTGGTTATTCATGGGGTGCGGGTGAATTGAAAGTTGCGGTTCAGGCGTGGTGAAGATTTGGGGAAATCACGAAAAAACGTGGTGGACGTTTGCTATTAATTCAGTAGCTGCTTGCGCATACGGGTATTGCGCAAACGCCATAAATGATGCTTTTTTCATGCAAGAGGCCTGCGGCAACAGCCGCCGGGGTGCCACAGCGTTCCTGGCCAGGGAATCCGAAACCTCGAAAAGCACAGCACCACTCATCGAATCAATTTCCTGCAACAAGGGGTGGACGTGGAGCAGCGCCTTTCCAGCCAGGGCCCGTGAACCGGCTTTGCCGGAGCGCAAGCGCAGCAACCGTCGGGGGCAGCCCCAGCCAGGGCCGGGAACCGGCTTAGCCGGGCCGCAGGCGCAGCAGCCCCCTCGGGAGGCAGCGAACCACGCGAAGCGGGGAGCGTGGGGGCCACTCCTACTCCAGCCTGGCGCCCGAAGCCTTCACCACCGCCGCCCAGCGCTTGACTTCCGCGCTGACAAAGCCGCCAAACTGCGCGGGCGTCAGGTTGCCGAACTCGGCGCCGTTGCTGGCCCAGACGGCCTTGAGCTCATCGGTGGCGGCGGCCTTGCGCAAGTCCTCCACGATGAGTGCCTGGATGTCGGCCGGCGTGCCCCTGGGCGCCCACAGGCCGTACCAGGTGGTGACCGTGTAGTCGGGCAAGCCAAGTTCGGCGGCAGAGGGCACATCCGGAAAAGCCGGATTGCGTTTGGCGCCCGAGACCATCAGCGCCTTGATGCGGCCGCCCTTGATGTGGCCGGCCGACGAGCCCAGTCCGTCGAACATCATGTCCACGTTGCCCGAGATCAGGTCCTGCAGCGCAGGCCCCGCGCCCCGGTACGGAATGTGGGTAATGAAAGTGCCGGTCTGCTGCTTGAACAGCTCGCCGGCCAGGTGGTGCGAGGTGCCGGCGCCGGCAGAGCCGTAGTTGAAGCGGGCCGGCTTGCTGCGCACCTGCGCCAGGAAAGCCTTGAAATCGCCCGCTATGTTCTTGGGATTGACGACGAGCACCTGCGGCACATTGGCCATCAGCGCCAGCGGCACGAAGTCCTTCTCGATGTCGTAATCGAGCTTGGGGTACATCGAAGGCGCAATTGCATGGTGCACCGCGCCCATGAAGAGCGTGTAGCCATCGGGCAGCGCCCGCGCTGCAATGCCCGCGCCCAGCGTGCCGCCCGCGCCGCCCCGGTTGTCGATGATGAGCTGCTTGCCGGTGAGCTTGGCAAATTGCGCGGCCAGCGGCCGGGCAAAGGCATCGGTGCCGCCGCCGGCCGGAAACGGCACGATCACCGTCACCGGCTTGGCCGGCCAGGCCGGCTGTGCCCGGCTGCCCAGTGACAGCGCCGCTGCGCCCGCTGCGGCTGTGCGCAACAGGTTTCGACGCGTGCCGCAGCCTTCGAGAAAAATGGTCATGGTGTCTCCAGTTTGAGTTTTAAGTTAAGCCTGGCGGTAATTAGGCTACGTTCTAAATATACAAATCATGGATGGCCGTGGATACCGGGACTTTCCCCTGCGCAAGCAAACCGCGGTGCTTGTCCAGCCGCTTGAGGTCGTACAGGTAGTTCACCATCAGGCCATAGGATTGTTGAAGGCCCTTGGACGATGGGTCGGCGGCCCAGTTCAGGCGTTCGACACGGGCGCCATTGCCCAGGTGGAAGCGCGCCACCGGGTCCAGCGGCTTGCCGTCCGCCAGCCCCTGCCCGAGGTAATGGGCCGCGCACTGCAGCAGCAGCTGGCGCAGCGGCGATTTTTCGCCCAGCGCCAGCGGCCGTTGGGCGGCGGCTAGAAAGGCCGCGGCCGTCGGCGGCTCGGAATCGATGGCATGGCCGAGCGCGGCACGCTCCCGTTCGCCCAGCTTGCCGAGCATGGCGGCGGCATTCTTGCCAAGCCAGGCCCGAAAGCCCGGAATCGGCGACAAGGTGGCGAACACCTTCAGCCTGGGAAACTCGTCCTTCAGGGTTTCAACCACTCGCTTGATGAGCGAGTCGCCAAAGCTCACGCCGCGCAAACCGGGCTGGGTGTTGCTGATCGAGTAAAAAATCGCCGTCGTCGCCTTGCCCAGATCGGACGGGGCGGCCAGCTCGTCCAGCAGCGGCATGATGTCGCCGGCCATGCCGTCCACCAGCGCCACCTCGACAAAGATCAGCGGCACGCCCGGCAGCCGTGGATGGAAAAAGCCGTAGCAGCGCCGGTCGCTGTCGAGCCGGTTTTTCACGTCGGACCAGCTTTTGATGTCGTGCACGGCCTCGTATTGGATCAGCTTTTCGATCAAGGAGGCCGGAGAATCCCAGCTGATGCGGCGCAGGTCAAGAAACCCGACGTCGAACCAGGTCGAAAACATGTACTCCAGTTCCACGTCCAGCGCCATCAGGCGCCTGTCAGCCTTGAGGAAAGGCAGCATTTCCGCCCGCAAGTCGACCAGGAACTGAACGCCCTCGGGATAGACGCTGAAGCGCTGCAGCAGGCGGCGGCGGGGCGACACCGTGGCGCGGCGGTAATGCACCTCGGCCGCCGCTTCGTCGGGAGTGCCGACCGCCGCGGCGAACTTGGCCTGGGCTTCCTTGGTCTTTTGCGCATCCGCGACGAACATCTCGCTCATCAGCAGCCACAGGTCGCGCCGCTGCGCTGCCGAGGCTACCCCATACCAGGCCGCCATGGCCATGGCGCGCCGGCCGCCTTCAATTTCGCTCACGCGCGGGTCGATGATGTCCTGCAGCTCCTGCAGCGCACGGCGCAGCAGCCGGGGCGAGAGCGCCTCGTCCTCCTGGCGCAGGGTGGCTTGCAAGCGGGTGTGGAGGGTGCGGGGAGCAGCTATGTCCGGCTCAGAAGCATCCGCCAGGCCTTGCATCCCTTGGGCCAAAGGCGGTTTTTTGGGGGGAGTGCCCGACGGCAGCAGCCGTGCAACGTTGCGCCCGAGCCAGTTGACACTGCTCATGCCAGCCTGCCGTTTCTGGCGAGGTCCGATCCAGCCGGCAACTTGCCTGCCGCTTCAGGGCACTGTAAATTCTGGACAAGGTACATGGCTTGGGCTCCTTGAAACAAGCATACCTCTGCATTGGCCACCCTGCTGGCCCAATGTCGGCAGGCCATTAAACCACTATCGAATAAATAGCTAAGTATGCCCGACCTACTTGCGCGATTCACGTTTTGATGCCCATATCCAGAGCCAGGCGCCGGCCGCGACCATCGGCACGCACAGCCACTGGCCCATGCTCATGCCCAGCGCCAGGATGCCAAGAAAATCGTCGGGTTGCCGGTAAAACTCGGCAATGAACCGGAACACGCCATAGCCCACCAGAAAAGCGCCCGACACCTGCCCCATCTTGCGCGGCTTTCGGGCATACAGCCACAACAGCACAAACAGCAGCAGGCCTTCCAGCAAAAACTGGTACACCTGCGACGGATGGCGCGGCAGCAGCGAGCCGCTATGCGGAAACACCATGCCCCAGGGCAGGTCGGGCGCGCTGAAACGGCCCCACAGTTCGCCGTTGATGAAATTGCCCACGCGTCCGGCCGCCAGGCCGGTCGGCACGCACGGCGCGATGAAATCCATCACCTGCAGCCAGGGCCGGCTGCGCGAACGCGCGAACCATATTTGCGAGGCCAGCACCCCCAGCATGCCCCCATGAAAGCTCATGCCGCCCTGCCAGACGGCGAAAATCTCCAGTGGATGGCTCAGGTAGTAGCCGGGCTTGTAGAACAGGCAGTAACCCAGCCGCCCGCCGAGGACCACGCCCATCACGCCCAGGAACAAGATGTCTTCGATGTCTTTGCGCGACCAGGCACCGGGGCCGGTGATGGAGGCATAGGGTTCGTGGCGCAGACGCAGGCTGGCCAGGAAAAAGAACAGGCCAAAAGCAGCCAGGTAGGTCAGGCCGTACCAGTGAATGGCCAGCGGGCCGAGCTGGAGCGCGACAGGATTGATTTCAGGATGGATGAGCATGCCGGTATTTTGCACGCAAGCCGGGCGCCGCCCATGTGGCGGGCGGGCCTTAAAATGGCATGCTCACCTGAGCCACTTTGGAGCAAGCGATGATCGTCGAACGCATCTGGACCGGCAACGCCTACCGCAACTTCAACTACCTCATCGCCTGCCCCGAAACCGGTGAAGCGCTGGCGATCGACCCGCTTGACCATGAAAAGACGCTGGCCACCGCGAAGGTCAAGGGGTGGCAGATCACCCAGGTTCTCAACACCCACGAGCACCATGACCACACCGGCGGAAACGCGGCCGTGATTGCCGCCACCGGCGCCAGGCTCATCGCCCACCACCGGGCGGGTGGACGCATTGCCGGCGTGGACCGGGGCGTGCAGGCCGGCGATGTCATCAAGGTCGGCAAGACCGTCGAGCTTGAATGCCTGGACACGCCCGGCCACACCCTGTGCCACATCTGCCTGCGCTCGCATACCGATCAGCCAGCGCTGTTTTCAGGCGACACGCTCTTCAATGCGGGAGCCGGAAATGTGCACAACGGCGGCGACGTCAACGCGCTGTATGCCAGCTTTGCGGATCAGCTGGCCAGGCTGCCCGACAACACCCAGGTCTATCCAGGGCACGACTACATCGAGAACAACCTGCGCTTCACGCTGGCACGCGAACCCGACAACGCGGCTGCGCAGGCCCTGCTGCCCACGGTGGCCGGCCATGACCCGGCCAGCTCGGCCGTGACCACGCTGGCCGAGGAAAAACGCATCAACACGTTTTTGCGCCTGGACAGCCCCAGCCTCATCGCCACGCTGCGAGAGCGTTTTCCCGACCTGCCGGACCACCCTGATGCAAGGACGGTCTTCACCAGGCTGCGCGAGCTGCGCAACCAGTGGTGAGCGCTAATCCGGCGCAAAGGCAATGAACCGCAAGAGTGCCGGGCTGGCCGCCCCGGCGGGCCATGCCAGGCTGGTTTCACAGCCCGGAACCGGCTGCCCGTGACCGGCCTGGAGCTCCCGGTACACCACCCCTGGCCGCTGGAACTGCCGCACGCTGTCGGGCACCCACGCAATGCCCAGGCCGGCCGACACCAGGTTGACGATGGTTTGCATCTGAATCGCCTCTTGCGCCAGGCGCGGCACCTGGCCCGCTGCGTGGTACATCGCAAATATCGCGTCATGCAGCGACGGCAAGATATGGCGCGGAAAAATCACCAGCGGCTGGTCGAGCAAGTCTTGCAGCGTGAGCGGGTTCTTGCGGGCCAGGGGGCTTTGCTCGGGCACGGCCACCACCAGCGCGTCCCGCGCGATGCACTGGCATGTCAGGCCCAGCGGGGCAAAGCCCGGGGAATGCAAGACAAAACCGGCGTCGATTTCGCCGCGCGCCAGGGCTTGCAACTGGACATCGCCGGTGGCCTCGATCAGTTCCAGCTGAACCTGGGGGTGGTGTTCGCGAAAGGCGCGCACCCAGCGCGGCAACAGGTCAAAACCGACCGTCGAGACAAAAGCCAGCCGCAAGCGTCCGGCTTCGCCGTCGGCACTGGCCCGCGCAAACGTCGGCAAGGCAGCGGCGCGCAGCAGCAGATCGCGCGCCTCGGGCAGCAGGGCCGCACCGGCCGCGGTGAGGTGAACCCGGCGCTGGGTCCGGTCGAAAAGCCGCAGGCCCAGCGTGGCCTCAAGCTGGGCAATGGCCTGCGTCAGCGGCGGCTGGGTCATGTGCAGGCGCAGCGCTGCCCGGCTGAAATGAAGTTCCTCTGCCACGGCGACGAACTGCCGCCACAGCCGCAGCTCGATCAAGGGCGGCTTGCGCGAGCCCGCCAGCATCTCTTTTTTCATATGCGCTGCATATTAATACGACATAAAAAATGGATTGGAAAGAATCAGTCAAAGCACGCATACTTGGCGCTTCGTAAAAAATCCTGGCGTTTTGGGGCGTTTTTTCGCCTGGACCGTACCGCCAAAGCCCTCCCAATCCTTAAGGCAAGCCCATGGAAACCAAAGTCATCGCCATCAACCGCCGCTCGGCCAACATCACCGAAGGCAAGTCGCGCGCGCCCAACCGCTCCATGTACTACGCCATGGGCTACGAGGAAAGCGACTTCAAAAAGCCCATGATCGGCGTGGCCAACGGCCACAGCACCATCACGCCGTGCAACAGCGGCCTGCAAAAACTGGCCGACGCGGCCATCGCCGCGATCGAGCAAGCCGGCGGCAATGCGCAGGTGTTCGGCACGCCGACGATTTCCGACGGCATGGCCATGGGCACCGAAGGCATGAAGTATTCACTGGTCAGCCGCGAAGTGATTTCCGACTGCATCGAGACCTGCGTGCAGGGCCAGTGGATGGACGGCGTGCTGGTGGTCGGCGGCTGCGACAAGAACATGCCGGGCGGCCTGATGGGCATGCTGCGCGCCAACGTGCCCGCCATCTACGTCTATGGCGGCACCATCCTGCCGGGCCGCTACAAGGGCCAAGACCTGAACATCGTCAGCGTGTTCGAAGCCGTCGGCCAGAACGCGGCCGGCAACATGAGCGACCAGGAGCTGCTGGACATTGAGCGGCACGCCATTCCCGGCACCGGTTCCTGCGGCGGCATGTACACGGCCAACACGATGTCGAGCGCATTCGAGGCGCTCGGCATCTCGCTGCCCTACTCGTCGACGATGGCGAATCCGCATGACGAGAAGGTGAACTCCGCAAAGGAATCGGCCAAGGTGCTGATCGAGGCGATCAGGCAAGACATCAAGCCGCGCGACATCGTCACGAAGAAGGCGATCGAGAATGCGGTGGCCGTCATCATGGCGACGGGCGGCTCGACCAATGCCGTGCTGCACTTCCTGGCGATCGCGCACACGGCCGAAGTGCCGTGGACCATCGACGATTTCGAGCGCATCCGCCAGCGCACCCCGGTGCTGTGCGACCTGAAGCCCTCGGGCAAGTACCTCGCGGTCGACCTGCACAAGGCCGGCGGCATTCCGCAGGTGATGAAGGTCCTGCTGAAGGCGGGTTTGCTGCACGGCGACTGCATCACCATCACCGGCAAGACGATTGCCGAGGTGCTGAAGGACGTGCCGGATGCGCCGCGCGCCGACCAGGACGTGATCCGCCCGATCAGCGACCCGATGTACCAGGAAGGCCACCTGGCGATCCTGAAGGGCAACCTGTCGCCCGAAGGCGCGGTGGCCAAGATCACCGGCCTGAAGAATCCCGTCATCACCGGCCCGGCGCGGGTGTTCGACGACGAGCAGTCGGCGCTGAAGGCCATCCTGGACGGCAAGATCAAGGCTGGCGACGTGATGGTGCTGCGCTACCTGGGCCCCAAGGGCGGCCCCGGCATGCCCGAGATGCTCGCGCCCACCGGTGCGCTGATCGGCGCCGGCCTCGGCGAAAGCGTCGGCCTGATCACCGACGGCCGCTTCTCCGGTGGAACCTGGGGCATGGTGGTCGGCCACGTGGCGCCGGAAGCCGCGGCGGGGGGAACGATCGGCCTCGTCAACGAAGGCGACTCGATCACCATCGACGCGAAGCGGCTGGTGCTGGAACTGAACGTGCCCGACGAGGAAATCGAGCGGCGGCGCGCCAAGTGGAAGGCGCCCGC
>JAQGLT010000037.1 GCA_028292745.1 Polaromonas sp.
ACGCCGAAGATTTTGGCCAGCCGGTCTTCGCCGAGCTTGGTGCCCGGATGCAGTCGGTGCTCGACGATGGCACCGTAGATTTTTTCGTACATGCCGTCGTTCGCAGTTTCCCTCTCAAGGTGAACCAAGGGGGATGCTTTTTGCGCTATGCGGGTCATATGTGACGGTGGGTTGGAGGCAATAGGTAAGTGCCTGCTGGCACGTATACCAGAATTTCGTCAGGCGAGTCAACAGCGACGCGGTGCGCCAGAATTTTATCAAGCACCTTCGGTGCGCATGATGAGGCTTTTCAGCGCCAGCCGTAAAGCTGGCCCCAACCGCGTATGCCCTCTGGATCAACACCAGCCATGCGCAGCATGCCCCACACTGTGGTGCTGACGGTGTCGAGCAATGGAATCCCCAGGCTGGCTTCGATCTCTTCGGCCAGTCCGGCCGCATGCAAGTTGGTGCAGAACGTGGTGATCGCTTGCGGACGCTCGGCAGAGACTTCCCGCATCAGTGCGCACAGCGCCGCAGGCTCGACTTGTGCGAAGTCATGGTTGACGCTGATGCCCAAATGGCGCTCAGTGACTACCTCTATGCCCAGCCGGCGATAGTTGTCGATGATGCGCTGCTGGACATCGGCGGTGTAAGGCGTTACCAGCGCCAGCCGGGTGATTTTGCGCAAGGCCAACAGTTCATTGAGCGCCAGCACCGCCGTGGTGGCCGGGATGCCGGTGCGCTCACGAATGCGCTGGCACAGCCGGACATCCGCATCAAAACCCAGCCAGCCCGAGGACGTACCACTCCAGCCGATCACATCGACCCGGGCATCGGCCAGCAGTTCTGCGGCTGCCAAGATGTTGCTGTCGTCGAACTGCCCCAAGGCGCGCGCCTCCACAGAAATCTCGGTCACCTTAAAACGCGAGAAATGTACGCTCACGCCCGGAATAACGGAAACGATGGTGCTGGTCAGCGGCTCCAGCGCAGTATTAGAAGACGGTGTCAGCACACCGAGGCGAACAGGCGGGGTCACAGCAGGCTCCTGATTTAAAAATGCGTCTCTTTGATCGAGCCGCTCATATTTATACAAATTGTCGACATCAGTGTAAACACTATTTCAGAAAATTTGCAGATCTCTGATAGTAGGTTGGTCTTTCACCTGATGGCTTGGTTTAAAACGGGCCCGGAATTTGCTGTAACTGAACTTATCTAGCCGATCAAAACAACGATGCACCAAAATATACTTCAAACGATATTGTCAACAATGATGTATGCACTAAAGTTAACGAACGGTCACTATTGTGGTGCATTGTGGGGTGGCGTATGAGCGCCGCACCATTGGACTTGGTCATCCGGGATGCGCGCATCGCCACATCCAGCGACACCTTTGAGGCCGACATTGGTGTGCGCGACGGAAAAATCGTCCAATTAGGAACTAACCTGGCGCCCGGCCAAAGTGAAATCGATGCCGCTGGCCGCACGGTCACCCCAGGCGGTGTCGATGCCCACTGCCATCTTGACCAGCCGATGGCGCCGCCGGTGCGCATGGCCGATGATTTCAACACTGGCACACGTGCGGCGGCCTGCGGTGGCACGACCACTGTGATTTCCTTCGCAGCCCAGGAAAAAGGCCAGTCGCTGTGGGCGGCGGTCGATGACTACCACCGGCGGGCCGATGGCCGCGCCCATATCGACTATTCCTTCCACCTGATCGTCAGCGACCCGACCGCGCAGGTCCTGAATGAGGAGCTGCCAGCACTGATCGCCGAGGGCTACACCTCGTTCAAGATCTACATGACCTATGACGACTTGAGGCTCGACGATGGTCAGATCCTCGATGTGCTCGATGTGGCGCGCCAGCAAGGCGCCATGGCGATGATCCATGCCGAGAATGCCGACTGCATCGAATGGCTGACCCGGCGGCTGGAGGCGGGCGGGCGCACCGCGCCGCGCTTTCATGCCCATGCCCGGCCGATGCTGGTGGAGCGCGAGGCTACGCACCGGGCGATTGCGCTGGCCGAACTGGTTGATGTGCCGATCCTGATCGTTCATGTTTCCGGCCGCGAAGCGATCGAACAGATCCGCTGGGCGCGCAGTCACGGGCTCCAGGTTTTTGCCGAAACCTGCCCGCAGTACCTGTTCCTGACCGCCGAGGACCTCGGGATCGATGACAGTTACCAGGGCGCACGGTGCATCTGCAGCCCGCCACCGCGCGACAAGGCCAATCAGGAGGTGATTTGGAACGGCCTGAACGATGGCCTGTTCACGCTGTTTTCGTCCGACCATGCGCCTTTCAACTACGACGGCACCGAAGGCAAAAAACCCGGCGGAAATGAGGTCGGATTCCGCCATATTCCCAACGGCCTGGCGGGAATCGAAACCCGTATGGCTTTGCTGTATTCCGAGGGCGTGCTCGGCGGGCGCATCACGCTGCAAAAGTTTGTCGAGTTGACGGCCACCAATCCGGCCAAGGCCTATGGCCTGCACCCACGCAAGGGCACGATCGCCATCGGTTCCGATGCCGACCTCGTGATTTGGGACGAACGCGAGCTTGTGCTGCGCAATACCCAACTGCACCATGCAGTGGACCACACGCCCTATGAAGGCATGGCGCTCAAAGCCTGGCCTGGCCTGACGCTGTCGCGCGGCGAGGTGGTCTGGGACGGGCAGCTATTCCATGGGCGTGCTGGTCGCGGGAATTTCCTGAGTCGGGGCGCGCCTTCGCTGATGCCGCGCCTGCCGAGAGCCCGCGCATGACGCTGCCGCCCGTCAACCCGAACATCCCGGACGGCCTGCCCGGGATACACCACAGCCAGACGCATCCATCGATGCCTGGCTGCGCTCTTCCCGCGAGTTTTCCATTACCGGCTACCAGACTATGAAAACCCTTCTTTCCCCCGGCATGACCAGCCAGTGGCTCGCACGCGTCACCGACTGGACGGTCATCGTCTGCGGCTGGTGGCTGATCGCACTGTCGGTCATTACCTGCATCGAGATGTTCGGCCGCAAGCTGTTCTCGTTCAGCCTTCAAGGCGTGGACGAGATCGGTTCCTACACCTACGGCATTGTCGGCGCGTTCGGCTTTGCCTATGCGCTGATCACGCGTAGCCACGTCCGGGTGGATTTTCTGCTGTCGCGCTTTTCGCTCAAAATGCGCGCCCTGCTCAACCTGCTGGCCATGCTCAGCCTGATGGCGTTTTCGCTGCTGTGCCTCTGGCGTGGTGCGCATGTGCTGATGGAAAGCGTGGAGTTGGGCGCCACGGCGGCGACGCCGCTGGCCACACCGATGTGGATTCCCCAGTCGATTTGGCTGCTGGGCTATGTGATGTTCGCGCTAGTCGCCATCTGGGCAGCGGCCGATGCGCTGAGCTTGTTCCTGCGCGGAAAGACGCAGGAGCTCAACGCGCGCTTTGGACCACAGACGCTCGAAGAAGAAATCGAAGCCGAGGCTGACATTCAAATCAAAAAGACCACCGGAGAAACCGCATGATCGGACCGCTCGAAATTCTCGCAGGCCTGGCCTTGATGCTCGGCCTGATGTTCGTTGGCTTTCACGTTGCCACGACGATGCTGGTGGTCGCGCTGATTGGCGCGCTGAGCTACTTTGGCATGCCTGCCATCAATGCGGTCGGTGAACAGATCTGGGCCGCAGGAGAAGACTACTTGCTGCTGTCGATTCCGCTGTACATCCTGCTTGGCGAAATTTTGATGCGTGGCGGCGCCACTGACAAGATGTATAACTCGCTCGGCGACTGGCTCAACCGCCTGCCCGGCGGCCTGCTTCACACCAATATCGGCGCGTCGGCGCTGTTTTCAGCCGTGTCGGGCTCCTCGGTCGCCACCGCCGCGACCATTTCCACTGTCGCGCTCCCTGCATTCAAGAACCGCAACTACGACCAGCGTATGGTGCTGGGCACCATCGCCGCTGGCGCAAGCCTGGGCAACCTGATCCCGCCGGGCATCGCCTTCATCGTCTTCGGCTCCATGACCAATACGTCTGCGGCGCGGCTGTACATGGCCGGCATCGTGCCGGGCGCCATCATGACCGTGCTGTTCCTGCTGACGATTCTGGCCATCTGCGTGTGGAAGCCGTCGATGGCTGGCAAGCGCGAAAAAGGCGCACCCTGGGCCGACAAGCTGCGCCATTCGGTGCATCTGGGCGGACCGCTGGCGGTCTTTGCCGTCGTGATGGGCGGCATTTACACCGGCTGGGCCACGGTGACGGAAAGCGCCGCCCTGGGCGTGCTTGTCTGCCTGCCGATTGCCGCGGCGTACCGCAAGCTCAGCATCCCCATGCTGCACGATTGCTTTCGCTCGACGATGCGGCTGACTGCGATGACGGCGCTCATTTTGGTGGCCGCGCTGTACCTCAATTTCGTGTTGTCCCTGATGGGCGTGCCGCAGGCCCTGGCCAGCCTGATCAAGTCGGCCAACGTGTCGCCGATCATGCTGCTGTGGATGCTTGCGGGGATGTACCTGATCCTCGGCATTGCCCTGGAGACCATGCCGATGCTGGTGGGCACGCTGCCCGTGGTGTTCCCCATCACCCAGGCCGCCGGCATCGACCCAGTGTTTTTCGGTGTGTTCATGGTGCTGATGTGTGAAATCTCCCTGATCAGTCCGCCGATCGGCATGACGCTCTATGTCATCCAAGGGGTGCGCGGAGAAGGCTCGATCAACGATGTCTTCCAGGGAACGCTGCCATTTTTCGCCGCCATGGTCGTGATGACCGGCATCTTGATCCACAACCCGTGGATTGCCACCTACCTGCCCAACCTGATGTTCGGGCACTGATCTCAAAACGGAGTGAACCATGAAGTTACTGAACCTTTCCCTTCCCGTACTGGCGGCAACGCTGGCATTCGCCGGCTTCGCCCTGACCGCGCATGCCCAGAATGCCAAGCTGCGGGTAGCGGGCAGCCTGGTGTCCGGCGGCCAGATACAGCAGAACAGGGAGCAACCTTTTTTCGAGAATTTCGCGAAAAACACGGGCCTGCCCATCGATGCCGACTACAAGCCGATGGATGTGGTGGGGGTGAAGGACGCCGACGGCCTGCGGGTGCTCAAGTCGGGCCTGTTTGACATCGTCACGCTGCGCCTGGCGCAGGTCTCGCGCGATGAGCCATTTTTGCTCGGGCCCGACATTGTTGGCCTTTCCACCGATTACGATGCCGCCCGCAAGGTCGTCGATGCCTACCGCGACGCGCTCGACAAACGGCTGCAGGAGCGCCACGGCGGCAAACTGCTCGGCACTTACCCATTCGGGCCGCAAATCCTGTTTTGCAAAGGCGCGATTGCCGGCCTTGGCGACCTGAAGGGCAAAAAAGTGCGCGTCAGCGACCAGTCACTGGCCAAATTCATTGAAAAGCTCGGCGGCATTCCGGTCACCCTTGCGTTCAACGAGACGCAGCAGGCGCTCGAGCGCGGCGTGGCCGACTGCGCCATCACCGGCCCGAGCTCAGCCAACTCGGCTGGGTGGCCCGAGGTGACGACGCATGTCATGCCCATCGGCTTTCAGATGCACCTCGTGGCCTATGCGATGAACCTGAACAAATGGAACGCGCTTTCTGCTGACCAGAAGACCAAGGTGGCGGATGCCTTCAAAAAACTCGAAGCTGACACCTGGGCCTACTCGCGCGAACTCTGGGACGACGCGGCGCGCTGCAATGTCGGCAAGGAGCCCTGCAAGGTCGGCAAGAAATTCGCCATGAAGGAGGTGGCAGTGACGGCGGCGGACCAGAAGGTCGTGCGTGATGCAGTCGGCGCTGTTTCCTTGCCGCTTTGGGCCGAGGCCTGCGACAAGACCTATGACAAATGCTCGGCCATCTGGAAGCAAACCATCGGCCCCGTGGCAGGCATCAAGTGAAGACCTCAATGCAATCCGTTCAATCTACCCCAAGGAGTGTTTCCATGAAGTTGAAGACTGCTTTTCTTGCTGCAGCACTGGTGCTGGCGCTCCCGGTGCAGGCGCAAAATGCCAAGCTGCGCGTGGCGGGCAATCTGGTCGCCACCGGGCTGATCCAGCAAAACAAGGAGCAGCCATTCTTTGAGAACTTTGCGAAGAACACGGGTTTGCCTATCGATGCTGACTACAAACCGATGGATGTTCTGGGCGTCAAGGACTCCGACGGCCTGCGAGTGCTCAAGTCGGGGCTATTCGACATCGTCACCCTACGCCTGGCGCAGGTCTCGCGCGATGAGCCCTTCTTCCTAGGCCCCGACATTGTCGGCCTGTCCACCGACTACGACACCGCTCACAAGGTCGTGGAGGCCTACCGCGACGCTTTTGACAAGCGATTGCAAGAACGCCATGGCGGCAAATTGCTGGGCCTTTACCCGTTTGGGCCGCAGGTGGTGTTTTGCAAGGTGGCCATCACCGGCTTGGCGGACCTCAAGGGCAAGAAAGTCCGCGTGTATGACCAGTCGCTGGCCAAGTTCATTGAGAAACTCGGCGGCATTCCCGTCACCATTCCGTTTGGCGAAACCCAGCAGGCGCTCGAGCGCGGCGTGACCGACTGCGCTATCACGGGCCCGAGTTCGGCCAACTCGGCCGGCTGGCCCGAGGTGACGACTCACTTCATGCCTATCGGTTTCCAGATCGCGCTCAACGGCTACGCCATGAACCTGGCCAAATGGAATGCACTACCGGCCGACCAGAAAGCCAAGATGACCGAGGCCTTTAAGAAGCTGGAAAACGAAACCTGGGCCTATTCGCGCGAATTGTTCGACGATGCATCGCGCTGCAACGTTGGCAAGGAGCCGTGCAAGACCGTCAAGAAGTTCTCCATGAAGGACGTGCCGGTCAAGACGGCCGACCAGCAGATGATTCGCGATGCGCTGACTACCGTGTCTTTTCCCACTTGGAGCGAGCTGTGCGACAAGTCCTATGACAAATGCTCGGCGGTCTGGAAGCAGACCATTGGACCACTGGTCGGCATCAAATGACTTTGCCCGAACCGGCTGAAGGGCTTAGGCCCGATCTTTGGCAACTCGGCGCGGCGCAACTGGTTGCGGGCTACCGCGACGGCCGCTTCACGCCGCTGCAGGCGCTGCAGGCGTGCCTTCAGCGCCATGCGCAATGCAATCCGCAGCTCAATGCCCTTGTCTGGCTCGACGAGGCGGGCGCAACCCGCGCGGCAGAGGAAAGCACGGCGCGCTGGCAGGCGGGCCGGCCGCTTGGGCTGCTTGACGGTGTGCCGGTGACCATCAAGGACAACTTGCATGTGTGCGGCCTTCCCACCACCTGGGGCAGCAAGGGCCTGGCTGGCTTGGTGGCCGACCAGGACGAGCTGGCAGTAGCGCGTCTGCGAGGCGCTGGAACGATCATCATTGGCAAGACCAATGTGCCCGAGTTCACGCTGGAGGGCTACACCAGCAACCCGGTGTTCGGCACCACCCGCAACCCCTGGAACCTGGCGCTCACGCCCGGCGGCTCCAGCGGCGGCGCGGTGGCCAGCGTCGCAGCGGGCATTGCCCCGCTGGCGCTGGGCACCGACGGCGGCGGATCGACCCGGCGACCCGCCGCGCACTGCGGACTGGTTGGGTTCAAGCCCTCGATTGGTGCGATTGCGCGCACTGCTACCTTGCCTTCGCTGTTGCTGGATTTTGAGGTCGTTGGAACCATGGCGCGCACGATGGCGGACACTCAACTGCTGTTTGACGCAGTGCGTGGTCCGGACCCGGCCGACTGTGCTTCACTGGCAGCGGCGCAAGGCGCATTGGCCTGTGCCGCACCGGGCCGGGCTTTGCGCATTCTGTATGTGGAACGCTTTGGCAATGCCCCGCTCGATCCGCAGATTGCTGCCAGCGTGCGCGCTTCGGTTCAACAATTTGCGGCACTGGGCCATCAGGTCGACGAGGGCGCACTACCGCTGGACCTGGAGTTCTTCAGCGAAGCCTGGCCAGAGGTGGGCCAGATCGGACTGGCAGCGATGTTCCGGGCGCAGCCCGAATGGTGCAAAGGGGCAAGCCCAAAATACCGCGAGATGGCGGCGCAGGGCGAAAAGCTGCCCGCCACGCGGCTGTGGCTGATTTTGGCTCAGGTGCAGAGCCTGCGCCGCGCAGCCGCAGCGCTGTTTGAGCAAATCGATGTGGTGATCACGCCCGCAACGGCGGCGTTGCCCTGGTCCGCAGATGAGGCATACCCGTCCCAGATCGAGGGCCGCTTGGCCGGCCCACGCGGTCATGCCGTCTATACCGGCTGGGTCAATGCGGCTGGCCTGCCAGGGCTGGCGCTGCCATGCGCGCCGTCGCGCGAGGGATTGCCCATCGGCTTGCAACTGGTAGGCGCCTATGGAGCAGACCAGCAGTTACTGACGCTGGGCACTAGCTTTGAAGCCGCTGCACCCTGGAGCGGTCGCTGGCCGGTATCAGAAAGCTTTTGAACACATAGGGTAAAAAGGCAAAAGGCTGAGGTAGTTGTCTTACTCAAGCGGTGAAGGTCACACGGGTTTGCCCGATGCCCTCAAAGCTGACAACCACCACGTCCCCTGGCTGAGCATGCACAATACCGCACCAAGTTCCGGTAGTCACCATGCTGCCGGCTGGCAGCACACGACCGTCCCTGGTCGCATGGCGCAACCAGGCGCCTAGCCCATAGGCCGGGTCACCCAGAGAGTGCGTGCCGCGAAATTCAAGCGGCAGTGCGTCCCCAATTTCAACCTTGCAACGTTGGGCCGACCAGTCTCTTGCGGGATCAAATGGCACCCAATCGCCCAGCACCAGTGCGCCATGCGATTGCAAGTCAGCGCCCAGATCTACACCAATTGCGCAGGCCAATGTTCTGAGAGAAATCAATCATGCATTGGGCCGAGGCGTGAGGTATATGTCTCTGCCATGTGTCAGCAGACCACACATTTCAAGCTAGGCCAGGGTTCCCTTTGGGTGCAAACTGGACACGTTCTGGCCTAATCTTCTGCGAGTTATCTTAGAGCGGTGGGGTTAGTAAAAGGCCGCGCATTATGCTACTAATGCTGATGTAACCGGCAATTAACAAGGCACCGCAAAGCAGCGCAGCATTGTTGGGCGTCTGCCCCAACTGCCATGTTGGACCGTTCGAGAAATTGGCAAGTTCAGGCAACCAACATTTCTTCTTCTGCCTGACCGATCAGCACCTCAGCCGGGATGCCCATACCTTTATGAATGCGCCGGATCATGTGCAGGGTGAGCGGGCGCTTGCGCGCGAGCACTTCATAGACGCGGTTGAGCGGCCCAATAAAGGGCACTAACTCTTTCACCCCCATGCCTGACTGATCCATGCGAAAGCGGATTGCCTCGATGGGGTCTGGCGGATCGATGGGGTAGTGCTCCGCTTCGTAGGCCTGCACCAGCGTGCCAATCACCTCAAGGCGCTCGCCCTCCGGCGATTCGCGGTCAGGATCCAGGTCAATGAGTGCGGACACCTCGCGCAGCGCGTCGCGGTAGTTGGCATCGGTGCGGATGGCTTTGACTTCCATGGTCGGACTCCTTTACTTGAACTGGTCAACGGTCGCGGCATCGACCGCATCGTACTGCTTGTGCGTGCCAATGAATTTGATGAAAACGTACTGCATCTTGTAGGCCACGGCAACGATCAAGCGATAGTCATTGCCCTTGATGTTGAACACCACACGATTGTTTGCAATGATGCTTGCGTGGGCGTACCGGGCCTTCACATCGGCGGGTATTGTCCACCTCGCTTTCTTTGCCTCATCGTGCCAGGCCGTGAGGGCAGCCTCGGCGTCCCGGTAGGCCGGATCTTGGTAGAAGGCGGTCAGGTTCGAATTAGCGACAACGTGCATACAGAAAGTATAGTCCCAAATTGGTACTAATGCAATTGGGCAAAGCGCAGCAGGCGAAAAAAGTCCGCTGGGTGCGGGCTGATGGAAATGGATTTAGGCCTATCCTTGTTCCACTTATCTGTAAGCGGTCAATTAACCGCGTCACTTGCGCCCTCGGCGCGGGTGTGATTGGAACGGCGAAAGTGCGTTGGCGGACTGCTGCTCAGCGGCCGGGCAGTTGGATGCGCCAAGGCAGCAACGTTTCGTAGTCATCGGCCGTTTTTGCCATGGGCAGCGCGGTGAGCAATGCGCGCAGGTAGGCGTAGCCATCGACGCCATTGGCCGCGCAGGTCTGCAGCAGCGAATACAGGTTGGCGCTGGCCTGGGCGCCGGCCACCGTATCGCTGAAGAGCCAGTTGCGCCTTCCGATAACAAACGGACGAATCGAATTTTCGGCAGCATTGTTGTCAATCGGGTAGGCGCCATCGGTGACATACAGCGCCAGCTTCGGCCATTGCGAACTCAGGTAATGCAGCGCCTTGCCCAGCAAACTGCCCGGCAGCACGGCGTGCACGCTGGCCAGCAGCAACGCCTCTATCTGGCCGAGCACAGGCACGCTGTGCTGCTGGCGCTGGACCAGCAATTCCTTGGGAGGGAGCCGGTGTTCGCGTGCGCGCGACTCCACCGCATACAGCTGGGCGATGAGCGCGAGAAACCGCGCCGCGAGTTGCTCGGGGCCGCGCGCGCTCCTGGGCA
>JAQGLT010000040.1 GCA_028292745.1 Polaromonas sp.
GGGCTTGCAAGCAGGCACCAGCGGCTCGAGTTCTTGCCAGAGTTTTTGACTGATCAAGGCTCGTTTCATGCACGCACTGACATCTCCGTACTGAGCAAGTTCCCGGTATTGTTAGCCGGTCTTAATAAGGCAAGAACAGCTTTAACGGATGGTCCAGCATCTGTTCAAAGCCGTAAGACGTGTAAAACTCAACTGCCGCTGGTTTGGCGTCTACGACCAAGCTCACCCCACTGACCACTTGAGCTGCTTTTGAAGTCCGGTCAATGGCGTCGAAAAGCAAAAGCTCCCCCAAGCCGGCCCCCTTCTGACTCATGGGCAGGTTAGTCGAAAGATTGCTGCCTGGGGTTACACGGCCGCTATCGCGAGGGGCGGGGGTGCCTGGCTAGCACCTGGCCGCTACAAGGCTATTGACCAGCGCTACAGCGCATATTTCAAATTTTGTCGGGATAAGGTCATCTAAGGCTTTTTGTCTTTCGCCTAATTTTGTTAGTCGTCGATAGGTTAAAGCATCAGTCGGCTCTTAAGTGAATTTAACCCTTGAGTCTTCCCGGTCTTTCGTTATACTGGTTATCCATACAGTATCAATCACCGACTAACCACCCATGCCCAGCCACCTCCCGCTCCACAAAGCACTTGCCGCATCGCCTGCCGAAGGCCCTCCCCATTTGGCAGACCTGTCGCGGCTGGCGCCCTCCGTGGCCAAGACACTGTGGTGGGCAACGGACCTGCACCGCGCCGAGCCTGCTGCCGTGCCCACGGGCTTTGCCGCGCTCGACGCCGAGCTGCCCGGCGGCGGCTGGCCCTGCCAGTCGCTCACGGAACTGCTGCAGCCCCAGCCGTCGCTGTGTGAGTGGCGCCTGCTGGCGCCCGGCCTGAAGGCGCTGGTGCGAAGCGGTGGCCATTTGCTGTTGGTCGGTCCGCCGAAACGCCCGCATGCGGCCGGGCTGGCCCAGCTCGGGCTCCCTGCCGGGAGCCTGGTCTGGTTCGCCGCCCACACCCCGAGCGAGCGGCTGTGGACCACCGAGCAGCTCATCGGGGCCAACCCTCGTGGTGCCATCCTGGCCTGGCTGCCGCAGGCCAGGCCCGAGCAACTGCGCCGGCTGCAGGTGCATGCCCAGTCGTGCGACTGTCCGGTCTTTGTTTTCCGCCCCGAGCAGGCACGGCGTGATGCGTCGCCTGCGCCGCTGCGCATGGTAGCGACCTTCGGGCTGGACTGGGAACTCCATGTCCAGATTCTCAAGCGCAGGGGCGGCCCGCATGAAGGCATCCTCACGTTGCCCTCTATCCCCGGCACTCTGGCCGAGGTGCTCACACCCCGCCTGCTGCGGCCCAGCCAACTCATGACCCAAAGGGACGCCAACCATGTCAATGCACTGGGCCGCGCTGCTGAGCCAACTGCCCGCAGGCACCTCGCCAGTCATTGACGCGCACGCCTTGGCAGTCTGGGCGTTGCAGTTCACGCCGCGCGTAGCCACCCTGGAAGGTACCGTAGTGCTCGAAGTCGCCCAGAGCCTGCGCCTGTTTGGCGGCGAAGTACCTTTACACGGGCAAATTGAGCATGGCGCCCAGGCGCTGGGGGTGTCCTTTACCGCCTGGGCCCCCACCAGCCTGGCGGCGCTGGCTTTCGCCAGAGCGGGCATCAATGACGGCTTTGCCCGGCCGCTGGCCCAGCTGCTCGACCCGCTGCCCTTCGGGTTGTTGAGCGCCGTTAATGTCCACGGCGCCACCCTGGCGCGGCTGGGCTGCCGCACGCTGGCCGATGTGCGACGCCTGCCCCGGGGCGGCCTCGGCCGGCGCTTTGGTCCGGCACTCCTAGCAGCTCTCGACCAAACCTATGGGCTGCGCCCCGAGGTGTACGACTGGGTGGCGCTGCCAGCCACTTTTGCCGCGCGGCATGAGCTGCCCGGGCGCGCCGAGACCAGCGCCGGGTTGCTGTTTGGGGCTCGGCGGCTGCTGCTGCAGCTGAGCGGCTGGCTGGCCGCGCGCCAGAGCGGCCTCACAGCGTTCACCCTGCGCTGGCGCCACGACACCTTGCGCTCGCGCGAAGCCGGCGAGGGCGGCAGCATCGTCATCCGCACCGCCGCGCCGACCCAGAGCGCCGAGCATCTGGGCCGCCTGCTGGCCGAGCACCTGGCGCATGTACAGCTGCTCGCGCCTGTCTCAGATCTCGAGCTTTTGGCCACCGATGTGTCGCCCCTGGCTGAGACAAACCATTCCTTGCTGCCGGACCCGGAGCGGCAGGGTCAATCGCTGGGCCAGGCCCTCGAGCGCGTCGAGGCGCGGCTGGGTAAAAAGCGCGTCCTGCGCCCCAGCCTGGTAGCGGACCACCGGCTCGAATGGATGCAGCGCTGGCAAACGCTCGAGACCCCTCACGCAAGGAGCACGGTTCTGCCGGCACAGGCGTCGCAGCCGGCCTGGATGCTGCGAACCCCCTTGCGCCTAGCTTTGCACCGGGACATGCCGCTCTACCAGGGCCCGTTGCTGCTACTGCTGGGCCCCGACCGCATCGAAGGCGGCTGGTGGCACCGCGCCAACGGCAAGCTAGGCAGGCAAAGTAGAGATAGCGAAGAGACTTCCCAAAACTTCAATGTCCAGCGCGACTACTGGGTGGCGCTCAGCGCCCATGCAGGCGTGCTGTGGATTTTCCAGGAGCGCCTGGGCAGCGAGGAGACCGCCTGGTACCTGCATGGTCATTTCGCCTGAAGCGCCGCATGGCCACCAGACCTGACTTGCCTGCCATCTCTGCCTTGCCTGCCTATGCCGAGCTGCGCTGCGTGTCCAACTTCACGTTTCTCAAAGGCGCAAGCCGGCCCGAGGAGTTGGTGCTGCGCGCCCAGGCGCTGGGCTACAGCGCGCTGGCCCTCGCCGACGAGTGCAGCCTGGCCGGCATTGTGCGCGCCCATGGGGCGGCCAAGGAAGCCGGGCTCACGCTGCTGGTGGGCGCGCAGTTCCAGGTCGACGGCAGTGACGGCGACGAAGACAATGACGCGCCGTTCATGCTGACGGCGCTGGCTTGCAACCTCAACGGCTACGGCAACCTATGTGAATTCATCACGCGCCTGCGGCGCTCGTGCGAGAAGGGCCACTACCGCTTGGCGCGCGCCGGCGTCCAGGGCACCGACCTGGCCGACTGCGTGGTTCTGGTATCTCCTGCCCGGACCTCGAGCGCCGAGCAGCTGCTGCGACTGGGCCGCTGGACCTTGCTCCATTTCACCGGGCGCTGCTGGTTCGGCGTGGAGATGCTAAGGCGCTTGGACGACGCCATGTGGCTGCACCGGATGCGCGAAGTCAGCGCTGCCACTGCTATTGCCCTGGTCGCCGCGGGCGACGTCTGCATGCATGTGCGCTCGCGCAAGCCGCTGCAGGATGTCTTGACCGCTATCCGCATCGGCCAGCGGCTGACAGACTGCGGTTTTGAGTTGCAAGCCAATGCCGAGCGCCACCTTCGAAGCCGGCTTCGCCTGGCGCAGACCTACCCGCCCGCGCTGCTGGCCGAAACCCTGCGCGTGGCTACTAGGTGCCGCTTTTCCCTCGATGAGCTGAAATACCAGTACCCGCAGGAGGTGGTGCCTTCCGGGGAAACCCCGGCCGCCTACCTGCGCCGCATGACGTACGAAGGGGCCGGGTGGCGCTGGCCGCACGGCATGAATGCCAAGGTTCAGCAGCAAATCGAGCATGAGCTTGAACTGATATGTGAGCTGCGCTATGAGCAATACTTCCTCACCGTCTACGACATCGTCGCCTTTGCCCGCTCGCGCCACATCCTGTGCCAGGGGCGCGGCTCGGCCGCCAACAGCGTGGTCTGCTACTGCTTGGGCATCACCGAGGTCGACCCGGCGCGCATGAGCGTGCTGTTCGAGCGCTTCATCAGCCGCGAGCGCAATGAGCCGCCCGACATCGACATCGATTTCGAGCATGAGCGCCGCGAAGAGATCATCCAGTATTTGTACGGGAAGTACGGCCGCGACCGCGCGGCCTTGAGCGCCACCGTCATCACCTACCGGCCCAGATCGGCGATTCGCGATGTCGGCAAGGCGCTGGGCTTTGACCTGGCCACACTGGACAGCCTCGCCAAATTGCATCATTGGTGGGATGGCGGCCAAGTCGATGCCAAGCGGCTGGCCGCGCTCGACTTGTCGCTGGAAGACCTGGCGGTGCAGCAGCTGATGCAGCTGACCACCCAGCTGCTGGGCTTTCCCCGGCACCTGTCGCAGCACACCGGCGGCTTTGTGCTCACGCGCGGGCTGCTTTCCCGGATGGTGCCCATCGAGAACGCCTCGATGCCAGGGCGCACGGTGATTCAGTGGGACAAGGACGACCTGGACGCCATGGGCCTGCTCAAGGTCGACATTCTTGCGCTGGGCATGCTGACAGCCATTCGCAAGGCGCTTGAGTTAGTCGGCGCGCGGCGCGGCCACACATTTGAAATGCAGGACATTCCGCCCGAAGACCCCGCCACCTACGCCATGATGTGCGAGGCCGACACCGTCGGTGTGTTCCAGATTGAGTCAAGGGCCCAGCAGGGCATGCTGCCGCGCCTGCAGCCCAGGTGCTTCTACGACCTGGTCATCGAGGTAGCCATCGTGCGCCCGGGTCCCATCCAGGGCGGCATGGTCCATCCCTACCTGGCCCGCCGTCAGGGAAAGGAGGCCGTCAACTACCCCAGCGAGGCTTTGCGCGAAGCACTGGGCCGCACGCTGGGCATTCCGGTGTTTCAGGAGCAGGTGATGCAAATCGCCATCCTGGCGGCCGGCTTCACGCCGGGCCAGGCCGACGGGCTGCGCCGGGCCATGGCCGCGTGGAAACGCAAGGGCGGCCTCGGAGAGTACGAGGCGCGCATTGTGCAGGGCATGACGTCGCGCGGCTACGACCTGGCGTTTGCGCAAGGCATTTTCGAGCAAATCAAGGGCTTCTCGGAATACGGATTTCCCGAGTCCCATGCGGCCTCGTTTGCCCTGCTGGTCTATGCCAGCTCCTGGCTCAAGTGCGCCGAGCCTGCCGCTTTTCTGGCGGCGCTCCTCAACGCCCAGCCGCTGGGCTTTTATTCGCCCAGCCAGCTGGTGCAGGACGCTAGGCGCCATGGGGTCGAGGTGCGCGCCATCGATGTGATGGCCAGCGACATCGACGCAACGCTCGAGGACCTGCCCCAAGCGCCCGCGGTCCGGCTGGGCTTGCGCTTGGTGGCCGGACTCGGGCAGGAAGCGGCGGCGCGGATTGTCGCCTCGCGTCTGGTCAGCCCGTTCGAGAGCGCCGACGACCTGGCGATGCGGGCGTGCTTGGGGCTGCATGAGATGAAGCTGCTGGCTGCCAGCGACGCGTTGGTGACCCTCTCGGGGCACCGCCGGCAGCAGGTCTGGGACGCCAGTGCCCTGCATGCTGCGCCCAGGCTACTGCGTGCAGCGCCTGTGGACGAGGATCTGTTGGAGCTGCCCGAGGCCCCCGAAGGCGAGGCCATCGGCTGGGACTATGCATCTACCGGGTTGACGCTGCGGCGCCACCCGATGGCGTTATTGCGTGCGCGCCTGGCGCAGCATCGTTTCCTATCGTCTGACGAGTTGCGCGAGCATCCCGACGGACAGATGGTGCGGGCCTGCGGCCTGGTCACGCTCAGGCAGCAGCCGGAAACGGCCAACGGGACGGTGTTCGTCTCGCTCGAGGATGAGGGCGGCGCCATCCAGGTGATTGTGTTCAAGCGCTTGCGCGACCGGCAACGCGAGGCCTTGCTGGCCTCCCGGCTGCTGGGAGTCTATGGCCAGTGGCAGCGCGACGGAGGCATGCGCAACCTGGTGGCGCACCGGCTGGTGGACCTGAGCCGCTGGCTGGGGACTCTTGATGTCTCCAGCCGGGACTTCAAGTGATGCTTTACCCGAACCGGCTCTTGCCTCTTTGGTGCGCGAGAGCCTGTCAAGTTCGTCGCTCACCAGCGCCTTGTAATGACCTGCGCAACAAGCAATCACAAAAGCGTAACTTTTAAAAGATACCCTTCATTTTTTCGAACCAGATTCATAACGCCTCACGCGTTGCCCGAGCCCCGGCCCGTGCGAGCCTGCAACTCGTCAATGCGGCGCGATGCCTCGGCTTTGCTGAGTGAGTCGTCAAAGGGCTCCTTGGCCTCTTCGCTCAGGGTCTTGAGGTACGAGCGCTGGGCGCCCGTCATCGGCTCGTCGCCAGTCACCCAGTCCGCAGGGTCTTTCTCCGTGTTGCTTTGCTCGTCGGGAGACTGCGTTTTTTTGTCAGTCATGGCATCAATGCGACGCGACGCTTCTGCTTTACTGAGTGACTCGTCAAAGGGCTCGTTGGTCTGCTCACTCAAGGTCTTGAGGTAGGAGCGCTGAGCGCCGGTCATCGGCTCGTCACCCGTCACCCAGTCCGCCGGGTCTTTTTCCATGTTGCTGTGCTCGGCAAGAGCCTGTGTTTTTTTGTCGGTCATGGGTACTCCTACGGATGAAAACAAAACACATTTTTCGTTTTGCGCTTTCCACTACCCTGTAGGCTGCGTTCCAAAGCTGACGTCGGCTGGGTATTCAAAATCGCATTGATTTGCACGCTTGCCAGAGTGGGAATGTAGCTGCGCTTTTGCTGGGATGAGAGCTACCGCTTAGACCTCGAATTGGCGGCAGCAAATAAAGGTTCGATGATGGAGCAGAGTTGGTCAGTTATCCATGGTTTTGTTATTTCCCTGAGGCAGGAACGTGAAGAAGTATTTTAGGCTTGAAGGAACTGTCAGCTACAAACCGCCTCCGGACATCAGCAGCTCATCATCGACCGGCCATTGCGGCCCCTTTCCCGACTTCAGCAAAAGCCTTCAAATTGAGCAAAAGGGCTACCAATACAGCCCCTTCGTTCAAGCCCCAGGGGCGGCTGGCAGGAAAAATCGGGTGCATCGAAACCAACCTTCGGAGCATCTCATGACCACCTTCGCTATTCGCATCCAGCCCAGCGTCCAAAGAGAAATCACTGCTGCCGGCGCTGCGGAAGCCAGCGGGCACTTTGTCACTTCCTTCCAGCACCTTGAGCGGGCACACGTGCTCGGGCAAGCGGCCACCGCCGAGCATGCATGTGCGTGTGCACTGGCACATGCTGCGGTTTGCGCTGCGCAACAGCCTGCACAGCGAGGCCTTCGGTCAACTCTGGCGGCTCGTAGCAGCCTGCATCTTCACGCCCCCGGCTCGTGCCCGAACGCAACACCAGCGGCGCTGATGTCAGTGGCTTTCGGCGCGTGCCAATGCCCAAAGACCTACAACAAGCGCTCGACGCTGCCCGGGCGCCAAACACACCGGCGCCCAATAAAATCCTGCTTCGCAAGCTTACTGCAGCGGCAGCCCTGGCGGGGCTTGCCACCCTCCTGACCAGTCGTATCACGCAGCCGACGGACCGGGACCTTTCACTGGACAAGCCTTCGGCGTCAAGCGTTTACCGTGTTGAGCTAATGCCGCCTGCGCAGGCGCCCGCCATCAACCAGTTGCACAGCTGGAAGGTGAAGCTGACCACGCCTCAGGGCATGCCGGTGCATGGCGCTAAGTTCCTGCTCGATGGAGGTATGCCGCAGCACGGTCACGGACTGCCTACTCAACCTCGCGTGACGCGCGAGGTCGAAGATGGCACCTACGCGCTGGACGGGATGAAGTTCAGCATGACGGGCTGGTGGGAGGTGAAGCTAAACATTCAGGACCCGCAAGGCCCGGACCAGGTCATCTTCAATTGGGTGGTGAACAACCCGGCCGTGCAGACCGTGAGCATTCCGTGAACCAGAGCGCCATCGCTTTGGCGGTCGCGGAAGCCGCTCTTGCCGTTACCGCCCTGACCGCGCCCACAGTGAAGGTTGACCCCATTCCTGCACCGAGATCCGATGGCAGCGTGAACCTCGGCGCCACCGCGCACAAAGTCACAGCAAACAAGTCCACTTCGGCCGCACGACGCAAGTAATAGAGTTAGCTGCACACAGGGGTTCTTTGTGCCTCTACTTCAAGCCAAAGCTTGCATAGCTTTTCCGTAGCTGATACCAAGGCTGTAGCTCAGCAACGCATGGGCTGCCTGCTCACGCGTTACCCCGCCCAACGCGATTTGGCGACGGTAGGCCCTCACCTCGGCAGCGAGCCGGAACCGCCTGGACACGAGATACAGCAATACCCATGCCGGCATGATCCAGGCCTGTTCGCGATAGTGCACTAGTTCATGCGCTATCAAGGCATCGTTGTGCCGATGCTCGGGCCGCACCAGAATGAAGGGCCACAGCGCACAAGCTGAAAAGCCTTTGGGAACAAGGTGGGTAGAAATGATCATTGGCCTATTGTCCACCGCGCGAACAGTAACTGCCGAGCGCCATGGATGGGCATCCCGCCGGCGTGCTAACGGCTATGGCTGAGACTGAATGCCTTGAGCCCGATCTGTGCGCCTTTGTCCTATGCCACGGCCATGCCCTGCGGTGGGCGCTATTTAAACGATCGGCATTTCCATCCTTTGTTTTTAATTTCACCATCCACTTGACACCGGACTGCGCAGCCACCCTAGACTAGCTGCTTGCCCGGCAAAGCCTGGCAATAGGCGCCTACGTCCTACGCGGGCGTCTAGTGCAGGCTGTCACCGCTGCTTCTACAGTAGTGCCCTACTCCTGCTGAGGAAAATTTTGATCCCCGAACTTGACCTGACCGCGCTGAACCTTGTGGACGTCCTGCTGGCATTCATCATCCTGCTGGGCGTGCTGAGCGGTTGGGGCCGTGGTTTTGTGGTGGCCACGCTCGGTTTGGTAACGCTGACCGTAAGCTTGGTGTTGGCCTTGCTCGGCTACCACCACCCGGTGGTCTGGCTGCAGGCCGCTGCGCCCACGCTGGGCCTGTGGATCGCACCGCTGAGCCTCTTAGCGACTTATCTGCTGGCGCACCTGCTCATCGGCGCAGTCGCCAGCCGACTGGCTGGTGCTTTGCCGTCCAGGCTGCATGCGCATGCCATCAACCGCACGCTAGGCACGCTGCCAGGCCTGATCGGCGGGCTGATCAACGCGGCCATCGCCGCCTTGCTGCTGCTGAACGTGCCGCTGCCCGGCGCGCTGGCCACGCTGGCTGACCATAGTGCCCTGGCCAGCCGAGTAGTCGCCCCGGCAGAGTGGCTCGAAGCCCGACTGGCGCCGATCTTTCATCCGGCTGTCAGCCGCACCCTGCGTGCCCTGACAGTGCACCCCGAGTCCAGCACCGCCATCAAGCTGAGCTACAAAGTGGACAACCCTCAGCCGCGCCCCGACCTGGAAGCGCGCATGCTGGAGATGGTCAACGCCGAGCGCCACAAAGCGGGCCTCAAGCCCCTACTGGCCGACCCCAATCTGGCCGAGGTGGCACGCGCACATAGCCGAGACATGTTCGCGCGCAGCTACTTCGCGCACGTCAGCCCCGAAGGCCAAGACGTGTCTGACCGCATGCGCCATGGCAAGGTACGCCACGGGTTAGCCGGCGAAAACCTGGCCCTAGCCCCCACCCTTGCCGGCGCCCACCAGGGCCTGATGAATTCCCCCGGCCACCGCGCGAATATCCTGCGCGCGCAGTACGGGCACGTCGGCATTGGTGTGCTCGATGGTCGCCGCTACGGCTTGATGGTCACGCAGAACTTTCGAAATTAGCAGATTACAGATTAGTTGTTGAGCTATGTACGATCTTGCCTGTCCAAATAAACAAGCAAGCAAGTGAGTTTCAGCCTGCACGTCTGGAAACTGCAGAATGGAACAACCTCATTGGCCAGGGGGCACACGGCTAGCTTGCAGCTATTAAACAAGCCAGCCTTGCCCATGGGCTTGAGTGCCGGGTTGGCGAGACAGGCCCCTGCTAAGACTTGAAGAAGTCACTAGGACCCTTGGCAGTCATATCGGTCATTCGATGAGATCTGATTCGGCAGGGCAGCGATTTAATGCAATGTTGGCCGATGGGCTACGCCGAAACGTCCAGCTAATTGGGCAAGACGCTTGTCAAGCGTCCACAGCTGGGCGCCGGGCGTGATCAAGGTAGAGGTCAGTAGCGAGATGTCCACCCATCCGCATCCAAGCCCATACAACTTCTCGCGCTCGATGAAGTCCATGACCTCGGACCAACGGGCTTGATCGATGACATACGAAAGTGCCTCATCGAGCGCCTCCCGGGTACGGGCCACGATGGCAGGCAGGCACGTTTTGAGTTTGGACCAGCACGGCTCGATGGGTGAGTCGTCAGGCGAATAAGGGGGGCAGATACACCAGGGTTGCGCCACTGGCTTCGATGGCGCTGCGGATACCCGACGCCAGATGCTCATTGACTCAACGAACATAACTGGCGACGAGCACTGACAGCGCTGAAACTCAATGTGCTAATTTAAAAATCGAAAAACTTGACTGATTCGGAGATTCCACATAATTATTGCTGCAGGCTACTGCACAGCCGTCCCCGTTTGACAGCACGACCACAGGATGGGTTCTATTGGATTGCAAGCCAGCACTGTCCTTCTGAGCGCACTGGCTTCACGAACCGGATAGGGAGAAAAACTGATGTTAAGCAACAATTGTGATTGGCGTGACTGTTGGAAAACAGGCAACCTTGATTTGTAAACGGACTATTTGCTAAGCACTTTTTCTGCGACAACTTCGACGGTCAAATCGCGGAACCATTTGTGCGACGGGTCATTTTGCATGCTGTTGTGATAAAAAATTGAAACGTCAAGCGGTGGAAGCCCGACAGGACTGGGATGCAGCTCGAGCGGGAGCGTGGCGGCGAACGCACAGGCGATGCTAGCCGGCAGGATGGCCACGTAGTCGGTCTGGAGCACAACGTGCGGTGCGGCGAGATAGCTTGGAACCGTGATCGGCACACGTCGTTGCACCCTTTGCTCGGCGATTGCCTTTTCCAGCGTTGCGCTGTATGAGCCCTGCGCTACCGATGTGATTCCGATGTGCAAATGCCGCGAAAATGCAGCTAGGTCGAACTGCCCGGATGCCGGGTGGCCACGCCGCATAACGCAAACCATCGTCTCGACAAACAGCCGCCGGGACCGAAGCTCTTCAGGCGCTTCGTGATAGTAGCCAATCGCGAAATCCGCTTCTCGCTCCACGACCATCTGCAGGCGGCGATAGGGGTTCGGGGGGATGACGCGAAGCTCCGCTTTGGGTGCCAGCAACGAGAGCTTGCAGGAGAGGCCCGGCAGCAGCAGGAACTGGATGTAATCGGAAGCCAGGACAGAGTAGGTCCGCGTTGTGCGCGACGCGTCAAACATCACATTGCCATCGGCAAGCCTTTCCCATAGCTCCAGGCTGGGGGCCATTTGGGAGTGGAGTGCGAGAGCTTTTGATGTCGGCACCAAGCGACCGCCAGAGCGGACCATTACCGGATCTTCCAGCACGTTGCGCAGGCGGCGCAACGCAGCGCTAACGCCGGGCTGCGTGACATTCAACTCGTGCGCGACCTTGGTAGCACTTCCGTGTTTGATCAGGAGATGCAAATAAACGAGAAGATTGAGATCGGGGAAACTCACAGCCTAATATTACTCTGAGTTATTCCTACTATCTTTCCCTGTGCATTGAGTTGCTCACCTGCGGTGCCGACAATTACCTTCAGCCATCGACTACGAAATAGTTCGTGAAGATGCCGGCAGCACTGAAGGAAGATGCAATGAATCAGGGCAAAAACATACAGGGTACACCCGCTGGCGCACATTGGTTTGCGCGCTCGCCCGTGCTGGTCTGGGGTGGTGGTGCGATAGGTGGTTGTGTCGCAGCGTTTCTGACGCGCGCTGGCGTGCCAGTCAAGCTGGTCGATATTGTTCCCGAGCACGTCGAAGTTGTGCGTACCACCGGCTTGCACATCGAAGGCCAGGTTGCACAGTTTGTACAAGTCGTCCAAGCTGTGACCCCCGAGCAGCTGACGGGTACCTATGACTGCATCTTCCTTGCAGTCAAGGCACAGCATACCGTGCAAGCAGCTTACCAACTGGCGCCTCACCTGAGTGAAGACGGGGTGGTGGTCTCGCTGCAAAACGGATTGAACGAGGGCACGATCGCCACGCGCGTTGGTACGCACCGAACCGTCAGCGGTTTCGTGAACTTTGCGGCCGATTACGTATCGCCAGGGCGTATCGACTATGGCAATCGTGGCGCAGTTAAGCTCGGCGAACTGGCGTCTGGTCTGACCCCACGCGTCGAGTCGCTGGCCGCGCTGCTACGCAATTTCGACGCTGACAGCAGCGCAGTCAGCGATATCATGCGCTACAAATGGGGCAAGCTCGCCTACGGCAGCCTGCTTTTCGCAACAGCGCTTGCAAACGAGACGATGGCGGAAACCTTCGATGACGCCGCACACCGGCAGCTGTTTGTTGCTCTGGCGCGCGAGGTGATCGGTATAGCACGCGCGGTCAATGTGGCTCCCTATGGGTTTGACGGTTTTGAACCCGATGCATTTGAATTAAACGCCCACGCATCGCTCGCAGCGACCTCGCTGGGCCGTATGGCGGATCATTATCGTCACTCCTCAAAGCAGCGCAGCGGCGTCTGGCGCGACTTGGCAGTCCGGAAGCGAAAAACCGAAGTCGATACCCAGATCGCCGAGATTGTGCGCGTCGCTGAATTGCACGGGCGCGTGGCACCCGTGACTGGGCACTTGATCGACATGATTCGCGAGATCGAGGTTGGCACGCGCTCCATAGACCGCAGCAATCTCATCGAGCTCGCTCAACGGGTACAACAGACGCAAGTGCCAGCATGAGTGCCCCCGGTATTTTTCCAGGGCAGGCTTCGGCAGGGCAGCTGAGCTTTGCGGGTCGCACGGTGGTCATCACAGGCGCCGGCGGTGCTTATGGCGGCGACATCGCCGCAGCCTTTCACCGGCTTGGCGCCAAGCTGGTGCTGAGCGACCGCGCGGAGTGCCTCGCGCCTTCCCAGGCATTGCCGACAGGCTCATTTCGCTACCTCCGCGCAGAACTTACTGATCCGCACAGCCTGCACTCCCTGGCGGATGCCCTTCTCGCCGAAGGTCCCCCTGATGTCCTAGTCAACAACGCCGGGCTGTTTCCGTTTGTCGACCTGATGACCATGCCGATCGACCAGTTCGACGCAATATTAAACGTTAATTTGCGCGCACCGTTTTACCTGACACAGCGCCTCGGTGAAGTTATGGCCGCGCGTGGACGTGGCGTCATCTGCAACATGTCTTCGGCTGCGGCCAGCGTGGTTCGCGACAACGGAGCGATTTACGGTGCGTCGAAAGCGGCGCTTGAGCATTTGACGCGCGCCTTCGCAGTAACGCTCGGCCCATCCGGGGTTCGTGTCAACAGCGTCCGGCCAGGGCTGCGCGGTGGTGACACCACCCATGAAATACCGGCATCGCACCTCGCACGCGTCGGCTCCCACGTACCGCTCGGCCGATTGGCGGCGCCAGGTGAGGTTGCTGACGTGGTTTGCTTCCTCTGTTCCGATGGGGCGAGTTTTGTCACGGGGGAGACCATCGCGGTTGATGGTGGCAATGGTATTAACCGGCGCAGTGCGCAATGAAAACTAATCTGAATGCTATGGCGGAAGAACCATTGCTCGCCAGAATCCGACGCTGGATTGAGATTGAAACGCCGTCGCGTAATGGTTCAGCCATCGCCTCGCTCGCGGAACTGATCGAGCGCGACGCGCGCAATGCGGGCTTGGTGACCACCCTGCAGGATCTGGGGCCGGAAATCGGTCCATTGCTAACCGTGAGCCACCGCCGCCAAGGCGATAGACGCGACGGTATCCTTGTGCTGGCTCATCTTGACACCGTCCATCCACTCGGCACGCTCGAACGCAACCCGTTTCGAATCGAGGGTGATCGTGTCTACGGTCCGGGAAGCTACGACATGAAGGCTGGCGCCTGCGTTGCACTGGAAGCGTTGAAGCAGGTAATGATACAAAGCAGCAACGCCTTGCCGATCGACATGGTTTTCGTGCCCGACGAGGAAGTCGGCAGCGCTGCGTCGCGGCCAGCGATCGAGCGCATTGCGGCCAGCGCACGGTACGCACTGGTCTGTGAGCCGGCGCGCCACGCGGGGCGATGCGTGACTGCGCGTAAGGGCATTGGTGGCTTGAGGTTGTCAGCCCATGGCTGCGCCGCGCACGCTGGTTTGAACCATGACCGCGGTCGCAACGCGATCCGCGAACTGGCGCACCAGGTCTTACAACTGGAGGCGATGACCGACTATGCGCGCGGCGTCACCGTCAATGTCGGCACGATAGAAGGCGGTACGGGTACGAACGTGGTGCCCGAATTCAGCCGGCTGGCCGGCGAGTTTCGCATGCCCACGCAGGCACTTGCAGTTGAAATCCAATCGCAGCTGCTTGCACTGCAACCGCGCACTCCCGATGTGACGCTGGAGGTTGAGGCGTGGATCAAGCGACCGCCCTACGAGAAGACCGTGGCAACAGCCCTGCTGCTGGCACAGGCGCAGCGCTATGCCACCGGCGCTGGGTTCGAACTCGACGATGTACCCATGACCGGCGGAGCGAGCGACGGAAATTTTACTGCTGCACTCGGCATTCCGACGCTTGACGGCCTTGGTGTGCTGGGGGACGGAGCCCATGCCATAGACGAACATTTTTACCTGTCCAGTCTTACTCCGCGTTTGGCATTTTGGACCTTACTACTGAACGGACTGACATGAACGTTGACATGCCTGATGCCTCCCCAATGAGGCCGAACCTGTTTTCAGCCTTTCGGGTGCGCGACCTGAGACTGAGCAACCGCATAGTGCTCTCGCCCATGTGCCAGTACAGCGCAGTCGATGGCCTGCCGAATGCGTGGCATCAGGCCCACTATGGCGCGCGCATGATCGGCGGTGTAGGCCTGCTCATGCTGGAATCCACCGCCGTAAGCGCTGTCGGCCGTATCACGCATGGTTGCCTTGGCCTGTGGAATGACGAACATGCAAAAGCATTGGGCCGCCTGGTCGGAACTGCCCATGAGTTGTCAGTGCCCATCGGTGTACAACTCAATCATGCCGGGCGTAAGGGCAGTGTGCAGGTACCGTGGCGCGGCGGAAAAGCCCTCCAGGCGTGTGACGATCCCTGGCCAGTCGTTGCGCCCAGCGCGCTGGAACAATCCGAAGGTTTTCCCATGCCACGGGAGATCACGCGCGATGGAATTGCTGCGGTAGTTGATCAGTTCGCCGCTGCTGCGGCACGTGCGGTGCAGGCCGGCTTTGATGTCGTGGAACTGCATGTTGCGCATGGCTACCTGCTGCACCAGTTTATTTCGCCCCTATCAAACAGGCGCGAGGATGCCTATGGCGGCGATTTTGAGGGCCGGGTGCGCATCGTGCTTGAAACCGTTGAGGCCGTTCGCTCCGTATTGCCCGCTGGTTTTCCCCTTTTCGTGCGTTTGTCGTGCAGCGACGGTGCGTCGGACGGCTGGGGCGTCGATGAGGCCGTCCGACTTGCCGTGGCGATGCGCGAGCGCGGCGTCGACTTGGTCGATTGCACAAGCGGCGGCATCGCGGCTGCGCTGACCAGGACACCCGGCGTTGCGTTCAACGCCGAGGCAGCGTCCCGTGTGCGTACCGAGGGTGGCATTTCGACCGGTACCGTAGGCGGCATCGTTGGTATTGATCAGGCGCAGGCTGTCCTCGCGAGCGGGCAAGCCGATATCCTGTTTCTCGGTCGAGCACTACTCAGCGATCCCTTCTGGACGCTACGGGCCCGCCGGATGCTGAATGCCGGTGATGTGCCAGCGCAATACCTGCGCGCCACTTTTTGAAAGCTATTTTATGCCAATGCACTCCCACGCCACCATCAACTACCCTGAGTACATATGGCCCGCAGGCAAAAGCTGTGCAGTCGTGTTTTCTCTCGACCTTGACGCCGAATCGCCGTTTTTATGGATGAGCCGCGGACAGGAGATCAAACATCTCGGTGAAATCGAACAGCGTCGATTCGGGCCGCGCCAAGGCCTCGCACGGGTCGCCCGATTGTTCGAGGAATATGACATCAAGGGCAGTTTTTACGTTCCCGGCGTGGTCGCTGAAACTTATCCTGCGCTGCTGCCATTCCTCGTCGAAGGTGGCCATGAGGTCGCACACCACGGGTACTTTCACGAACGTATCGAGGCAATTGCGCCAGCGCAGGCCGAGGAATACCTGGTCCGCGCGCAAGAGCTTTTTCATGTCCAGACTGGTCTGAAGGGTCTCGGACATCGCGCACCATCGTGGGAGATGACGGCTGAATTCCTGAACGTTCTACAGCGACATGGCGTTTTGTACGACAGCTCTTTGATGGGCTTCGATCACCCATACGAGGTCGAGGGCTTGATTGAACTACCGGTTCAATGGACGGTCGATGATGCGCTGTATTTCCGCTACACCAATAGTGCGCGTGACAAGACGCACCCGGCCAATCCCGCAGCAGTCCTAGAAAGCTGGATTGAGGAGTTCGAGGGGATGCGCGAATGCGGCGGCTTGTTCATGGTCACGATTCATGACTGGATTTCCGGCCGCGCTCAGCGTATTCGTATGTTGCGCAAGCTGATTGAGCATATCCGGCGCTGTCCCGACGTCTGGTGGGCGCGTGCGGACGAACTCGCCGCATGGCATGGCAATTCCATTAATAGCAAGCGCTTTCTTGTACCAGCCCATTCGATTGATACCCATTTTTGACCGCAGGAGTAACTATGTACACATTCAATCGCCCTTTTTCGCTCCAGCGCCGGGCTCTGGCCTGCACACTTGTGTTCGCCGCGCTTGCACCCTCGGCCGCGCTTGCTGATGCAGCGTATCCGAACCGGCCTGTCCGGCTGGTGGTGCCTTTTCCCGCTGGCGGCAACACGGATCAGGTGGCCCGCCTGCTGGCCCAAAGTCTCACCGAACAGATGGGCCAGCCCTTCGTCATCGACAACAAGGCCGGCGCCGGCGGAAACATTGGCGTCGACAACGTTGTGAAGTCTGCCCCGGACGGCTATTCGCTGGCTTACAGCACGCTCTCGACCTATGCGCTGAACGTCGGGCTGTACAGCAAACTACCGTTCGATCCGCTCAAGGATCTTGTGCCGGTAGCCCTCACTGTAAGGGTCCCATTAGTGCTGGTTGTGCCGGCTTCGAGTGGCATCAAGACCCTGCCAGAACTGCTCCAGCTGCTCAAGAGCCGACCCGGCCAGTTCAACTACGCATCGGCAGGCAACGGTACGTCGAGTCACATCGCCTGCCACGTTTTCGCACGTATGGCGGGAGTTGATGTTCAGCATATCGCCTACAAGGGCACGGGTCCGGCCATGACTGACCTACTGGCTGGCCGCGTCGCCTTTGCGATGGATGCTCCGTCAGTAGTCAATCCAATGATCAAGGCGGGGCGTTTGAATGCCATTGCGGTCGCGGTTCCGCAGCGCATGAAAAGCCTGCCCAACGTTCCAACATTCGACGAAGCGGGAATGAAAAACTTCCGTGCCTATTCCTGGAACGCAATTTGGGCACCGGCTGGGACGCCTGCTTCGGTGCTGGACACACTCAATGCCGCGACAAACAAGGCAGTGGCCGATCCCGTTAACGCCAAAAGGATAGAGGAGGCCGGGGTGGTCGCCTTCTCCGCAATGACTCGTGCCGAAGTCGAAAAGTTCATGCGGTCTGAGTACGATATTTGGGTGCCTCTTGTTCGTACCATGGGGGTCACACTCGATTAGATGGCATGGTCGTCCCGCCTTAGGCGCCGCTGCTGACGCGAAGTAATTACTCACTTTCAACGGGTGAATGTTCGCAGCAACGGCATCGATGAGACGGAGTGGAGTTTGCACGAAGGCAAGTTTTGCTGGAACAACGCTCAGCGGTTGTGAGCTGGCGTACTGCAGGGTGCATCAGGCCTTGTTTTGAAGCCAAGGATCGCTGAGTAAGGAATGTCTCGTCGACAGACAGATAGATGAAGGCCTTAAGCCACTACTGCTGGTCAGCGTTATCACGCGCTGCTAATTTTGTCTGGCTTAACCGGGACCGCTAACACTTTTGTTCAGCATCCAAGCGCCGGTTTTCTAGAATACGCCAAGAGCCAAACCCGCTGCCATAGCCTCGCCCAGCGTGCGACAGCGCTCCAATTCTTCGGCAGCGATGTGCTTGGGCGCCAAAATCGCTTGCGTCGTCTGCGCATGAGTGCAGACAATCAACGGCTCGGCCATTGGCTTGAGTCGCCAACCCGTGGCGATGCGCTCGATCTGCTTGGCTGCGTTGTGCCCATCGCTGCCGGCGCAGATCAAGCTAGCATAGGCGCGGCCGTTGACACGGTCGAGCACGGCGTAATAGCAGCGGTCGAAAAAGTCCTTGAGCTGCCCGCTCATGCCCGCAAGATTTTCGGGCGTAGCGAAGATAAAGCCGTCCGCTGCAAGCACATCGTCGGGCCCTGCTTGCGAGGCATGCAGCAGCCGCACTTTAACGCCGGTGTCCGCTACAGCACCGGCGCGTGCGGATTCGGCCATCTGGCGCGTGCCGCCCGTCATGGAGTGGTACACGATCAAAAGGGACTTGGCAGTGCTCATGCACGCAGCATAAACCTGCGCTGTCCGCGTTTGCACTGACCAGGCAGAAAAGCAGCGATTCAGCCGAGCTAGCTAGCATGTGTTGCGTTACTGGTTGGTTTGTGAGCGAAATGTGCATTGCCGGTTTTGTTGACGATGCTGCTGAAGAAATGAAGCTCAATGAGTCGTTTGCAGGCTGGACACTATGTCGTCTGAAGCTAGTTGCAGAGCATCTAGGAACTGCCTGCCCACAGCCGACAATGGACGAGACGATAGCCAGAATGCGGACAACGGATAGGGCATTGGCGGCGTCTCCAGAGGCAAGATGGCGACCGTGCCCTAGCGGCGCTCCACAACGACGATTGTTTGACGCAGAAGACCAATTGCATCAGCCGAACGCAAAAAGCCGAGTGTCAGCGGGATGGAAAAGGCTTTCACAACGGGTACTGGCGCGTCCTGTGCACTTTGTCGAAATCGCTCATCAAGCGGAGCATTCAAGGGGGACTGCTTGGACGGGAGTATCCATGGGAATGCTGCTGCCTGTTTCCAACTCAACTGCAGATTCGCTGCCAGCGGGTGATCTAGACGCAAGACGGCATGCACGAGTTTCAGGCGTCCGCAAACCGCGTTCGGACGTTCGCTCTCAGATTCGGCAATCCTCAGGTTGAGTTCCACGAGCGACGATGGGGGCGGAATGTCGTGGCAGTCCTCACAAAGGAATCGGCGTTCGCTCAGCAAAAACTGGGTGTGCTTCGTTCCCCGGTGGACCGGCACCATGAAGCCAATCAGGCTCACTGTCTTTCCCTCCAATGCCTTGACCGTTGGTAGAAAGACGGACGTCTTCGGTCATGCTCTGCGGTGCAAAGGCACTTGTCTCGTTCCCATTCATGTTAAACCGCCCAATCCCCACTTCTTTTACGGGCATTTTGGCAATTAATACTACATAGATGATACTGATACTGTTAATTCTCGGTATAGTTAATTAATTCACGATTTAATACTAAATCAAATTAAATCCAGGAAAAATCATTGAAAATCAACAGCCTACGGTGTAGTTTGTCTGGCTTGACAATCGCGTGGCAACGGCCGGCTCAATCTAGTCCATGAAAAAACCAGACAAAACTGCGGTCATTTCTGCACCCGACATGCGGACCGAAGTTTCCGCTAAACGCAAGCGCGGCCGCCCGGCCAATGACAAGCCGACTTCGCGCGTCAACGCCGGTGCAGGCACACAGACTCGTCCGGTGGCCAAGCGCAAACCGGGTCGGCCCAGGTCTGCCCTCAAGCCGACTGACGGACCGGCTGAAAAGGAAAAACAGATTGCACGGGCCAAGCGCCGGCGCGCACGCGAAGCATTGAAACTCACGCTGGCGAGCGATCCGGCATTCAAAAGGCGCCGAGGCCGGCCTGCGGCCGCGCGCGCAGAACCGAAGCCGGCTGGCCGCCCCGCAGGCACGACGGACGCGGTGACCGCGCCTGAACTGAAGATGTCGATCAACGCGTTTTCTGCCGTTCGGGGCTATCTTCAAGGCATTGACTGCCTGGACCTTTTTTCCATCTATTTTCCCAATGAGCCACTGCCATCGGGCGAGTCGGCGGCCCTGGCAAGGATCATCTTGCTGCTCACCACCCTGGTGGCGGCCGCCACAAGCCGCCAAGCAGATGCCCATAGCGCCGAGCCAGAAGCAACCAAGCTGGCGGCTCAAACGCTCAAGCTGCGGCTGGCGGAAGCCCAGGCCCGCCGTGCGCAGCTGTTGGCTGGCGCCAAGGCTGGCCGGCAAGCCAGGGCCGAGAGCAAGTCAGACAGCTTTGCGGTAGCCGTAGCACCGCCAATGCCCGCGTATTTGAACTCCGTCGATGCGTTCATGAACTGGTACATCGATGAGAAGCTGGGAGGTATTGATCCGGATTTCGGGGTTTCCGAGTGGCTGCAGATGTTCAGTGAAGCCGTGGGTGAACATCGCAGCGCCGCATCCTATCCCGCCTCCCCGGCAAACAACGGCCTGGCTGATGCGGATGATGACGCGGCGCTGGGCGAGACTGCGCCGACTGAAGCGAGGTATGGCGCACTTTTCTACGGCGCTCAGGCACTGCAGGAAAAGCGTGGATTCATACCCAGTGACATTCAGGCTTCTCTCAAGGCCCTGGATTGGATGCGCGCTGTGGTTGCCCGCCCTGCCCTCGAATCAGACCTTGTTGATCTTTACTTCACTGCCGCGACGGCCCAGCAACTTAGAGCGGCCGACATTTTCACGCTTTACCAGCTCACGCATTTGGTCAATCGCCGTGGCCGCATGTGGTGGAAAGACGTCGCCGGGCTGGGGGCCAGGCGAGCGGCAAAGGTCAATGAATGGTTGAGCACCGCTGGCATGCATTCCGGCTTGCGGCTGGACGCTGACCTCTCCCCTGCCCCGCTCAAAACCCAACTGGCACAAAAGCAAATGCGCGAAAAGCACATCCCCGGCGCGTTGCTCAAATACGGCATGGGCCCTCTGGCGCTTCTTGCCAGCACGCCCGAGCTCGATGGCTCATGCGGGCAATACCGGGCACGCGGCACCAATATGCTGGGGGCGCAAAACGACATTGAAGCGGTCATAGCCGCATTCGCCAAATACAACGATCACCCCAGGACCCAGACCGTTTACGGACGCGAACTTTGCCGTTTCATCCGGTGGTGCATGCTGGAAAAGAAAAAGCCCATGTCGTCGCTCAGTATTCCAGAGGCCAGGCAGTACAAGGAGTTTTTGGACCACTTGCCGCCTCACTGGATGAACTCTGCCTTTGCGCTCAAGGGCGCTGACGCCTGGGCGCCCTTTCGCGGCCAGCTCAGTGATGCGAGCAAGCGCAAGGCCCTGACCGCCGTCAACGTCATCTATGCCCAGCTGCACAGCGCCGGGTACCTGACCGGCAACCCCATGGCGGGCGTCTTGAAAAGCGCCAGGCTGGGCGCCTCGGCCATGGACGCGAGCCGGGCGCTGACACCCGAGCAGTGGCAGCATATTAAAAGTGAGTTGCTGGCCTTGCCCCGCCTGGACAAACTGGAGCAGGCAAACCGCCGGGCGCAAGCCCTCATCGCTGCTTGCACTGGTGCCCAATCCGGGCCCATTCACGCATGCAGCGACTGGGGCGAAAATGAAGATACCTGCCCAGGTAAGCTCAAGGCTGCATGCCAGACAGTTCAAGGCTTCAACGAAAAGAGAAACTATCTGGAGATTCAAGCGCGGCGGCTTCGGGCATTGTTTTTTCTCCTGCAGTCAACCGGGCTTCGCAGGGAAGAATGCTTTCTGGCTCGACTGGGCCACATCAAGGCCGAAGTTGTTGACGGCGCCAGAAGCTACCTTTTGTCGGTCGTTGGCAAGGGTGACAAGAATCGGGTCGTCATGGTTCCCGACCGCGTGATGCAACTGGTGATGGACCATGTTGCCGACCGTAAAGCCCTGGGCTTTGACGACGATCTGAAATCCAAAGAAGCCCTGCTAAATGTGCCTTTGATCAGCGTCATCGGCAAGCCCGTCACCACTTGGTCATTTGACCCGACAAGCGGCCAGTCGGCAAATGCGCCGATCGTGCCGATGCGGCGAAGGCTCGCTGACACCTCCGGCTCGTTGAGTCCCGAAGGCATGCAGCGGCTGGCCAAGTCGTTTTTAGGTAAATGCTCAGCCACCTATCCGCACGATTCTGAACGAGACCACTTTTTGAAGGCGTCGCTCCATTGGTTCAGGCATACCTTCGGCACGACAATGGCCGATCAAGGCGTGGACCTGAGAACGATTCAGCGGCAGATGGGGCACGCGAACATTAACACGACAGCTCAGTATTCAAAAACGAATGATCGGCAGATGATTCGTGAATTACGCAAGGGCCACGACGCAGCCGATGCCGTGCAAGACTTTGGCAGTGCTTCTGTTCCAGACCAAAAAACCTTCAAATTGCTGGAAACACTGAACTAAAAACCTTATCTTTTTGAAGGTAAGTAAGGCACACAACGTCTGCCACATCAGAGAAGATGTACTAAATAAGATTTAAGAATTACGCGTTCGATCGAATAGGTTATTTCTACACCTCACGTCATTTGAGTTTTCATTCACAGGCTGTCCATGGTTCAACCGATCCATTCTAATTCTTGTATCGACACAACATCTAACCGCGTGGGTACTAAGTACAGCGTTAGGGCTACGCTGAATAAGCTCCTTCAAAGAACCCACTTGAGTTGATGACGGATCGCTTTCGACTCAACACGTCGCCGAGCGACATTTCTTGCGGGCCATCGGGCCTGGTTCGCGGGCCTTTTGGCCCGCTTGCCGCCCTCACGGACGCACCTGTGCCATCAACCGTTGTCGGCTGAGGTAAATGTTGGCCAGTGCCAGGGCCGTAAAAGCTCGGGTTGCATTCTTTTGCAGCCCCCGGTAGCGCACCTTGCCAAAGCCCCACAGCCGCTTGACCACGCCAAAGACGTGTTCAACCCGCGACCGGATACGCGATTTGTTGCGGTTCTTGCCTTTGACCACTTCGTCCACAATCCCGCCTTTTTTGACGCGCTGGTTCGTGAAGTCTTTGGCTTTGGGCGCTTTGCCTTCGATCAGCTTCTTTTGGCTGGCATATGCCGAGTCGCCGTACACACGCTTCTCATTGCCATGCAGTAAGTCAGGTAGCGGGTGCTTGTCATGCACATTGGCCGCTGTGACCACCGCGCTGTGTGTCAGCCCGCTTTGGCTGTCTACGCCGATGTGCAGCTTCATGCCAAAGTACCATTGCATGCCCTTGCGCGTCTGATGCATCTCGGGGTCTCGCGCCTTGTCTGCGTTTTTGGTGGAACTGGGCGCTGCGATGATGGTGGCGTCCACGATGGTGCCGGTGTTGACCTTGAAGCCTCGGGCTTGCAACTCCTGCCCCACCTGGGCAAACAAGGCTTCGCCCAGTTTGTTGTCATTGAGCAGGCGGCGGAACTTGAGCATTGTGGTGGCATCGGGTACCGGCTCACGGCCCAGATCAATCCCCACGAAGCGGCGCAAACTGGCGCTGTCGTACAGCGCTTCTTCGCAAGCCAGATCGGCCAGGTTGAACCAGTGCTGGATGAAGTGAATGCGCAGCATGCGCTCCAGACCAATGGGCGGGCGACCGTTGCCTGCCTTGGGATAGTGCGGCTCGATCACTTCGCACAGCGCTGACCACGGCACGACGGCCTCCATCGTCTTCAAGAACTCTTCTCGCCGCGTGGGCTTGCGGTATTGTTCGTAGCCCGATTGGTCTGCTGCCATGGCAAGGGTTTGTTGTTTCATTGGCATGTAACGTCTCAGCCTTGCCTGCCGTGGACCTTAATCAGTGTTGCCTTAGAAATTCACTGGTATGTTGGGCGCATAAAGGCTGTCCTGCAAGGAGGTAGTCATGCGACCAATTCATCTCGACGGAGTTACTGCCGAGCAGTTGAGCGAACTCGATGAGCTGTACCAGACCACCCATGATGCTCGGGTACGTATACGGGCGCTGATGGTGTTGCTGGCTGCTGAACGCCAGATGGTGGCTGGGCAAATTGCTTCGCTGCTGCGTCAGCATGAAGAAACCGTGCGGCGAGGGAATAGCGCGGTACCAGGCTGAAGGCACAGTGGGTCTCTACGATGCGCCTCGCTCCGGTGCTCCGCCCAAAGTGACACCTTCCTATCGTGAGCGACTGCTCCAAGCGGTGCGGCGCCGGCCACGAGCCCTGGGTCTGCCGTATTCGATGTGGACAGCAGCGCGGCTCGCTGACTATTTGGCTGAGCAGACGGGCCTGCGCATGAGTATCCCAAGTGTGCTGCGACTGCTGCGGGCAGCCAACATGGCCCTGAGCCGCCCGCAGCACAGAATCACCAGTCCGGATCCGGACTACGCACTCAAAAAAAGGCGGTTGAAGACGCGCGCGACGGCCTGAAGCCGGGCGAGGTCTTCTATTACGCGGACGAGTTCAATATCAGCTGGCATCCGACCTTGCGTGCGCTATGGAGCCCGCGCGGGCAACAGGTGATGATTTCTACGCCCATGCAGCCGATCCGCCAGTACGGTCTGGGCGCGGTTAACTGGTACACCGGACAGACGCTTGTCATCACGCGCAAGCACAAACGGCGCCGAGAAGTGGCCGAGTTGCTTGAAGCTTTGCTCGAGCGCCACAGACACGAACGAATCTACGTTGCCTGGGACAATGCAAGTACCCATCAGGACGAAGAAATCGAGGCGGTCGTGCGGGGTGCCGCTGGGCGCCTGGTCCTGCTTAACTTGCCGACTTATAGCCCCTGGCTCAACCCGATTGAGATGGTCTGGCGACACTTCAGACGCGAGGTCAGCCACTGCGAACTGTTCAGCAGCGTCGAGGCTTTGCTGGAAGCTACAAAAGACTTTTTTGACCGCTACAACCGCACGACTGATGGAATGCTGTCCATCATCGGCGCTACGCACATCCCACAGAAGTTATGCACTTGTACTTAG
>JAQGLT010000064.1 GCA_028292745.1 Polaromonas sp.
TTGGCGCCGCCGACGCGGCGGGACTTCACTTCAACCATGGGCTTGATATTGCCGATGGCCATGTGGAAAGCCTCCAGCGGGTCTTTGCCAGGGTTCTTTTTCTCGATTTGCTCCAGAGCGCCGTAAAGGATGCGCTCTGCGACGGCCTTTTTGCCGCCTTGCATGATCACATTCATGAATTTGGCGAGATCGACATCGCCAAATTTTGGATCAGGAAGAATTTCACGTTTGGGGACTTCTCGACGACGTGGCATTTTTTCACCTCTTTGCTTCAGTTGGCGCTGCTTTGGGCAACACCGCGAGAGTTAGCAAACCCTCACTTACTCGACCGGCGCAAACAACTTGCACTTGGGTCACTTCGCTCAAAACACCGGCCAGGGTGAATGGAGCACCTGTTTTTTGAAAAAGCCATGACAACTTCTTCGGGCGCGAACCGTCAGGCTCGAACCAATTGGCTTATTTAGCCTTTGGACGCTTGGCGCCGTACTTGGAACGCGACTGCTTGCGGTCTTTCACGCCTTGCAAATCGAGCGAACCACGAACGATGTGGTAACGCACACCAGGCAAGTCCTTGACCCGGCCGCCGCGAACCAGCACGACGCTGTGTTCCTGGAGGTTGTGGCCTTCGCCGCCGATGTAGGAAATGATCTCGAACCCATTGGTCAGGCGCACCTTGGCGACTTTACGCAGAGCGGAGTTTGGCTTTTTAGGCGTGGTGGTGTACACACGGGTGCAAACGCCGCGGCGCTGTGGAGAATTCTCCATCGCGGGGCTTTTGGACTTGATCTTTTCGACCTCGCGCCCCTGACGGACTAACTGATTGATGGTTGGCATTAAAACGTCCCTAAACGTCTGGAAAACGATATAAAAATACGGAAAACTTCCCCGCACCAAAAGCGGAAAAGCTTTCCATTATAGGCGTTTCGCCCAAAAGGCTCAAGAGCCGTCTTTTCGGCGGCATGGGCGACCGCGTGTCAGTAGTGGATTTTGGAACGGTGTCGCGGCCTCAGAAGCGTGAACTTTTTGCGGTGATGGCGGTGGAAGTATCCTGCTGGCCGACCCAGGCCTGTGCGCGGGAAACCGGCCGGCGGCTCAGAACAAGCCTGCAGGCTTTGCTGCGCCACCGATGCCTGTCGCCACCGACTTCGGACCAGGAACGGGTTCATGCCCATCCGAGCCATTTGGCGGCAGGCTGTGGCGACACGGGCAACAACCCTGAAGTTACTTGATCCAGAGCCGGATGGAGTCCCAGGCGCGGCCCAGGATGCCGGCCTCTTCCACGGTTTCGAGTGCCACCAGCGGCACTTCGGTCATGGGTGTGGGGTTGTCGCCCAGCATGACCTTCAGGCTGCCGACCGGCTGGCCTTTCAAAAACGGAGCGACCAGTGGATCCGGCCGGGCCACCTGGGTCTTGATTTTGGACGCGCTGCCGGCCGCGACAGCGACCACGACGGCTTCGGTGCGCCCGAGCTTGACAGCGGGCGACTTGCCCTTCCACACCGCCGGCGTCACCACGGCCTGGCCGGCATCGAACAGCTTGACCGCTTCGAAAGCGGTGTAGCCCCAGTTCATGAGTTTTTGCGATTCGGTGGCACGGGCGCTGTCGCTGGTGGCGCCCAGCACGATCGCCAGCAGGCGCCTGCCGCCCGGCTTGCCTGCCGCGCCCAGGTTGGGAAAGTCGCGCTTGGCCGTGGCAATCATGCAATACCCGGCCGCTTTGGTGTGGCCGGTCTTCAGGCCATCGACCGTCGGGTCCCGAAACAGCAGCGTGTTGCGGTTGGTGTCGTTCGTGGCAGGGGTGCCTGGATAGCGGTATTTCTTGATGGCCGAGTAACCGATGTAGTCGGGAAAGTCGGTCATCAACCGGGTGGACAGGATGCTCAAGTCGCGGGCCGTGGTGATGTGCCCGGGCTCGGTCAGCCCTTCCGGATTTTTGTAGGTGGTGGACTTCATGTCCAGGGCCTTGGCCTGCTCGTTCATCAGCTGCACAAAATGCTCGGCGGTTCCGCCCACGCCTTCGGCCAGCGCCATGGTGGCATCGTTGCCCGACTGCACGATCATCCCCTTGATCAGGTCCTCCACCGGCACCTGCATCTTCGGGTCGATGAACATGCGCGAGCCAGGCATCTTCCAGGCACGCGGGCTGACGCCAAAGGTTTGCTGCAGGGTGATCTTTTTCGATTTGAGCGCATCAAACACCAGGTATTCGGTCATCAGCTTGGTCAGGGACGCAGGTTCGACCGGCGTATCGATGTCCTTGGCTGCCAATATCTGGTTGGCGGTGACATCGAGCAGCAGGTAAGAACGTGCGGCAATTTCAGGGGCTTGCGGTGCCTGGGCATGGGCGGCGGGCAGCGCCACCGAGACAAACAAAACGAACGTGGCGGCGAGATGGCGCAGGCCGGCGGGGGCCTTGAGTAAGCAGTGCATTGTCGGAAAGCCGGTAAGAAAAAGAAAATAAAGAAAAAGGGGAATGCCAGGAACTGCAGCAGTTTCAAGGGTTCAGGGCGCAGCCGATGCCAGGTGGCGCAGCACCAGGTTTTTCAGCAGCGGCAATTGTCCATGAAAGAAATGACCCACTCCCGGGACAACCGTAACAGGAAGTGCCTGCGGGCGCGCCCAGTCCATCACATCGGCCAGCAGTACCGTGTCGTCCTGCTCGCCATGCACGACCAGGGTTCTGCCATGCGCCGTGGCCTCGATTGGGGCAGCGGGGGCGCGGCTGACGCTGGTGCCCACCAGCACCAGCTTTTCAATCCGGCGCGTGGCCTGAAGGCCTTCAAAGGCATGGGTGGTGACAAAGGCGCCAAACGAAAAACCCGCCAGGGCTAGTGGAGGCGCGCCTTCCCCCGGCGGCGCCACATGCGCCACCACCGCCAGAAGATCCTGCAGCTCGCCGCGGCCTTCGTCATGGCTGCCGGCACTGCCGCCGACACCACGGAAATTAAAGCGTGCAGCCGTCCAGCCCGACTGCACAAAAGCCCGCGCCAGGGTCTGCACGACCTTGTTGTCCAGCGTGCCGCCAAACAGCGGATGCGGATGCGCAATCACGGCCACGCCACGGGACGCGCCGGCCGGCGAATCCAGCGCGATTTCCAGCGCGCCGGCCGGGCCGGCAATCAGGGACTTTTGGGTCTTGGAGTTCATGAAAAGCTTTCCGATGGCTTGATTGCTAGCTAATTAATAGCTGATTGCGCCCGCTGTCATTGCGCTAGAGGCCTAAATGATGCTTATTTTTGAAAATCGGCCATGCGGCAAGGCCTAGCGCCCCAGATGTGGCGGCGTCAGCAGGCGCTTGACCACCTGGCCGTTCTTAAGATGCGACTCGACGATCTCGTCGATGTCGCTGGCATCCACATAGCTGTACCAGACCGCTTCGGGGTAGACCACCGCCACGGGCCCGCCGGCACAGCGGTCGAGGCAGCCGGCCTTGTTGACCCGGACCTTGCCCGGCCCGGCCAGGCCGGCGGCCTTGACCTGCGCCTTGCAGCGGTCGAAAGCGTGCTGCGCGCCGAGCGCGGCACAGCTCGCTTCCGCGTTGCCGCGCTGGTTCAGGCAGAAAAAGATATGGCGTTCGTAATACGTGGCCGGGGCCGCAGGGCTTGTGGCGTCCGGCGAAGGGTCGTGGGAAATAGAAGCAGTCATGGCGCGATTTTACTTTTCAGCGCCCGGCTGCAGTTCGCGGCCGGACACACGCACCACGACATAGATCAGCGCGGCATAAGGCCAGACCCAGCCCAGCCACTGCACCAGGCCGTAAAAATGAATAAACCGGCCCTGCTCCCAGATTTGAAGCGTCTGGGCAAAGTAAGGACCGGCCGGCGCCTGGTTGAGCAGACTGAGCTGAAGGGTCAGGGCCAGCAGCGTCAAGGCGGCGGCGGCGCGGCGCGGCACGGCCAGCAGCAGCACGGCCAGCAACACCGCCAGGCCTATGCCGGCCTGGACGGGCACATCCAGCCAGGCCCAGGCATGCGCCGGCCCGTAGCTGAGCGCGGCCGACAGGGCCGACACGGCCAGGCCGCCAGCAATTGCGGTGGCGGCAAACATGGCGCGCTGCCACAGCGTGCGAACCACGCAATAGCCCAGCAGGCAGGGAACGAGCGCGCCCAGCGCCACGCAGACCAGCTCGGCGATCGGCACCAGCGGCTGCAGCTCGACCTCGCGAACCGGCAGCCATTCCAGAAAAGGCGAGTCGGCCAGCGCATCGGCCAGCGCATCCTCCAGCCGTTCGAACACCTGGCCCAGGCCCATGGGGACGGCGGCGGGAAACAGCAGGGCCAGCGGCCAAAGCAGCAGCAGCACCAGGGCGCCGCGCGCATCGGCCGAAAACCAGCGCGCCCTGACGCGGCTCCAGCGGTCAATCATGCCGGAGCGCTCCAGCGCCCAGGCGCAGCAGGCGCCGAGCCAGGCCCCGAGCGTGTTGAGCAGCAGGTCGACATTGGAAGGCACGCGCGAGGGCAAATAGCTCTGCAGCGTTTCCATGGTCAGCGACAGCAGGCCGGCGCCCAGAACCGCCGCGCTGACGGCCCAGGCCACGCGCCGGCTGCGCAGCGCCGCCAGGGCCAGCAAAAAGCCCAGCGGGGCATAGCCCAGCATGTTGATGCCGACATCGAAGCCGGTCCAGTACCGGGGCAATGGCGAATTCACAAAATCCAGCGGCGAGATGCCCTGGTTGCGCCACTCCGAAAACGGATACAGGCTGGCGTAACCGATCAGGCAGATCAGAACCAGCGCCAGCGGCCAGGCGGTGGTTCTTTGCGCCCCCCCATCGCTGTCACGGCGCTGGGCTCCGTGCACTTCCTTTCTTCCTTGCAGGGGGCGACGCATGGCATCCGGCGAAGCCGCGCTGCCTGTGTCTGCCGGCAAATTCGGGGGCGGATCGCCTTGCATTGGCTGGTGCGGCTGGGTCAAAACGGCTTGACGACCACCAGGATGACGATGACCACCAGGAGCAGCACCGGCACTTCATTGAACCAGCGCAGCCAGACATGGTTGCGGGTGTTGTGGTTGGCCATGAATTTGGCGAGCAGGCGGCCGCAGGCATGGTGGTAGCCGATGGCCAGCACCACGACGGCCAGCTTGGCATGCATCCAGGAGCTGCCTGGGCCGCGCCCGATGCCGTAGCCCAGGTACAGCCACAGGCCCAATGCCAGCGCCGGCACGGCCAGCAAGGTGGTGAAGCGCAGCAGCTTGCGGCTCATCAGGATCAGGCGCTCGCGCTCGGCGATGCTCTGGGGCGGCACCATGGCCAGGTTGACAAAAATGCGCGGCAGGTAAAAAAGCCCGGCGAACCAGCTGACGACGAAGACGATGTGAAAGGATTTGACCCAAAGCATCGGTGTAGTTTAGCCCGCGGGGTTCTGCAGACTGCGACGCCCGCCCGGCGCCCGCGGCGCACGATTCGTTCAGGCAAAAAAATCCCGGGTAACCTGATGGTTAACCGGGATTAAACGCCTTTTTGCTGTCACACGCAAAGGCCCCGCTCAGGGAGGAAAAGCGGGATGCAGTGCCAGGAACTGGCCGCTGCATGGAATTTATTATGCCTAGAAGTCGGGGTAACTTCGGTCACAAAAACGTGACATCAGTAATTTCATGTAAGAGCTTCCTGGCTATTGTCGCAAGACCAGAGGCCAGGGGCAGTTTTCAAATAAATCCGGGGAGGGCCAAAGCTTTGGCACAATTTATCCATGACCCTGCATGCCTCCAATTTCCCGCCGTTTCCAGTGGGCCGCCCCCGCCGCCTGCGCCGTGACAGCTTCACCCGCAACCTGGTCCGCGAGAACGCGCTCACCGCCCACGACCTGATTTACCCGGTCTTTGTACTGGACGGGGAGCAGCGCCGCGAGCCCATCGGCTCCATGCCCGGCGTGGAACGCCTCAGCCTGGACCTGCTGCTGCCGGTGGCCGAAGAATGCGTGACGCTGGGCATTCCGGTGATGGCGCTGTTTCCGGTGATCGATGGATCGCTCAAGACCCAGGACGGCGAGGAGGCGACCAACCCCGAAGGGCTGGTGCCGCGCGTGGTGCGCGAGCTGAAAAAGCGCTTCCCCGAACTGGGCGTGATGACCGATGTGGCGCTCGACCCGTTCACCACCCACGGCCAGGACGGCCTGCCCGACGCCAACGGCTACATCCTGAACGATGAAACCCTTGAAGTGCTGGTCCAGCAGGCCCTGACGCAGGCCGAGGCCGGCGTCGACATCGTGGCGCCCAGCGACATGATGGACGGCCGGATCGGCGCGATCCGCCAGGCGCTGGAGAGCCAGGGCCTCATCCACACCCGCATCATGGCCTACAGCGCCAAGTACGCCAGCGCCTTTTACGGCCCGTTCCGCGACGCGGTGGGCTCGGCCGGCAACCTGGGCAAGGCCGACAAGAAGGTCTACCAGATGGACCCGGGCAACAGCGACGAAGCCCTGCGCGAGGTGGCCATGGACATCGCCGAGGGCGCCGACATGGTGATGGTCAAGCCTGGCATGCCCTACCTGGACGTGGTGCGCCGGGTGAAAAGCGAATTTCAGGTGCCGACCTTTGCCTACCAGGTCAGCGGCGAGTACGCGATGCTCAAGGCGGCCGCCCAAAACGGCTGGCTCGACCATGATGCGGTCATGATGGAGAGCCTGCTGGCCTTCAAGCGCGCCGGCGCCGATGGGGTGCTGAGCTACTTTGCGCTCGACGCCGCCAGAAAACTGCGCCAGTCCTGAGACAGGCCCCCGGCCCGCCGGCAATCGCTATTAAAACAATAGCATACTACTATTGCTGGACGTGCGCTACGGCCTTGTTTGATGCTTAAACCATAGAATTTGGACTGTCATGCGCGTGTTCACCATCACCACCACCGGCAGCCAGGGCGTCACCGAAAGCGATGCCCTGCCCGAGCAGTTGCCGCCGCAGGGCTTTGTCTGGATTGCCTGCGCGCGGCGCGAGTTCGAGGCGCTGCTGGCACCTGTGCAGGCAACGCTGCAGCTGCTGTGCGGCACGCAGCTGGTGGACCTGCATGTCTCGGACCTGCTGAACAACCAGCTGCCCTCGCACTACGACTACACCTCGCAGTACGACATGCTGGTGTTTCGCCGGCTGGCCGCCGGCCGCACCGAAACCGACCCGCCCCAGCCCGCCGAGCCGCTGCACCCGCCGGTCAAGCGCAGCGGCCCGCCGGTGCTCAAGCGGATCGACACCAGCCCGGTCGGCTTCGCGGTGTTCGACCGGGTGCTGCTGACCATCCACCCCGCCGGCTGCAGCGTGCGGGAAGCCTATGCGCTCAAGCTGCTCAACGCCACCTCGTCGGAGGCGCGCTCCAACGGCGTGAAGCTGCCGTCCGGCCCGGCCGACCTGATGCTGCGCATCGTCAACCAGATGGTTGACAGCTACCTGGCACTGCGCCGCGAACTGACGCGCCAGATGGACCACTGGCAGTCCGGCCTGCTCAAGCCCGGCAGCCGGTTCACCAACTGGAGTTCGGTGCTCGACGCCCGGCTGGCGCTGCACCAGCTCGACGAGATCTGCGAAGACCAGCGCGCCGCCCTGCAGGACTGGATTGACTCGATCGAAACCTGGCCCGACGCCACCACGCCGTCCGCGCAGCGCGAGCGCGACCTGCTCAAGGTGCGCTCGCGCGACGTGCTGGAGCATATCGAACGGGTGGTCCACCATGTCCGGCGCATGGAGCAAAGCGCCGAGGCGGCGGTGCAGATGCATTTTTCAGCGCAGAGCCACCGCACCAACGACATCATGCGCACCCTGACGGCGCTGACGGCGGTGTTTTTGCCGCTGAACCTCATCACCGGGTTTTTCGGCATGAACTTCGAATTTTTGCCGGCCATCCACAGCGCGGCCGGGTTCTGGTGGACTTTCGGCTTCATGGTGTTGCTGATCGTCGTGGTGGTGGCGGTGTTCTGGCGCAAACGCTACCTGGCACGGACCCGCCACTGACTGGCCCTGGCCTTCGCTTTCATGCAGCCCAGCCTTTTCCCCGACGACGACGCCGCCCGCACCGGGCGGGCGGCTGCAGCGCCATTGCCGCCCTCGCCGCTTTCCCCGGTCAGCGTGGGCTGCGCCGGCTGGAGCCTGCCGCGCGCGGTGTGGCCGGAGTTTCCCGCCGAAGGCACGCATTTGCAGCGCTATGCCGCCCGCTTCAACGCGGTCGAAATCAACTCGTCTTTTTACCGGCCGCATCAGCCCGCCACCTATGCGCGCTGGGCGGACAGCGTGCCGGAAAACTTCCGCTTCTCGGTCAAGCTGCCCAAAACCATCACCCACCAGCAGCGCCTGGCCGATTGCACGGCATTGCTCGAAACCTTCCTGTCGCAGGCCACCTGCCTGGGCCAGCGCCTGGGCTGCCTGCTGGTGCAGCTGCCACCCAGCCTGGCTTTCGACAGGGCCAAGGCGGCGGCATTTTTAGACGTCCTGCGCCAGCGGCACGGCGGCCCGGTGGCCCTGGAGCCGCGCCATGCCAGCTGGTTCACCGAAGCGGCCAACGCCTTGCTTGCCGCCTGCCAGGTCGGGCGCGTGCTGGCCGACCCGGTCGTGGATGAAGCCGGCCGCATCCCGGGCGGTTTCGCGGACCTGCTCTACGTGCGGCTGCATGGCTCGCCGCACATGTACTACTCGGCCTATCCGCATCCCGTGCTGGACGCGCTGAAGGGCCGGCTTGCGCTCGCGAGCCGATCCGGCGCAAACGTCTGGTGCATCTTTGACAACACGGCCGAGGGCGCCGCGGTAGAAGATGCGCTGTACACCACACGGGGGCTTGCCCTGCGCTGAATCCACTGGCCGCCCCGGAGGGCACGGCAGCCACGGGCCCGAGACGGGCGAGGCGGGTGGCCGGCCCGCTGGCACAGCAACCGCTCCGGCGGCACGGCACCGGGGTTCGGTTCAGCCACCACCCGCGTTGCGGGCAGGCGGCAAGGTCAGCCTAGCTGGGACGCCAGGAAAGCCAGCGTGCGTTCGCGTGCCAGCTGCGCGGCCGCCTCGTTATAGGCGGCGCGCTGGTCGCAATTGAAGCCGTGGTTGGCGGGGTACACATGCACTTGAACGTCGGGATGCGCCTTGCCGAAGGCCTCGATCCCTTCCATCGGAATCCAATGGTCCTGGTCGCCGAAATGGGCCATGACCGGACAGCGGGGCTGGCGGGCAATTTCGCCTTCGGCGGTGATGCCGCCGCCGTAGTACGGCACTGCGGCGGACAGGCCATTGAGCAAACAAGCTGCCTTCCAGGTGAGCAGGCCGCCCCAGCAGAACCCGATGATGCCCACCTTGGCGCCGCTGACCTGAGCGGCATGGTCGATGGCCGCCTGGATGTCCTGCAGCACCCCGGCCCCCGGCAAGGCGTCCACCGCCGTTTTCAGTTCAAAGCCGGCCTTCATGTCGCTTTCGGCGTAGCCCAGTTCCACGCCGGTTTTAACGCGGTCAAAGGTGGCCGGCGCCACGGCCAGGTAGCCTTCGGCGGCAAAGCGGTCGGCCACCGACCGGATGTGGGAATTAACGCCGAAGATTTCCTGCAGCACGACGACGCCGCCGCGCGGCTTGCCCTCGGGCTGCGCGACGTAGGCCGACACGGTAAAACCATCGGCGGCCGTGAGATTGGTGAAGTGACCCATGGGGATGAAAGCTCCTGTTAAGCGTTGACAAAAAGGCTGCGGGTGAGGGATGAAGCGAAAGGGGTTCGGTCACGCGCCGCTGAGCCTGCGTTCGACGAAATCCAGCCGGTCCTGGCCCCAGAAGAGTTCGCCGTCGACCAGGTAGCTGGGAGCGCCGAACACGCCGGCCTTGATGGCCTGCTCGGTGTTGGCTTCATAACGCTCCTGCACCGCCTGGGTGTAGGACTGCTCCAGGCGGGCAGGTTGCAGGCCGCATTCGGCCAGCAGGGCGGCCAGCACTTTTTCATCGGCAATGTGCCGCTCCTCGGCCCACACCGCGGTAAAAATGGCGCCGCTGATCTTCATGGCCGCGTCGGCGCCGTCATGCAGATCGACGGCGATGATGAGGCGCGAGGCGTCATCGCCCGAGACCGGGAAAAATCTGGGCTTGAGGTTCAGCGGCAGCTTCAGGAACATCGAATGGCGCTTGAGCTCGACCAGCCGGTAAGCCTGGCGCTGCGGCGCGCGCTGGCCCAGCGGCAAGCCGCCCGAAATCGGAAAGACCTTGCCGCCCAGGTCGATCGGCAGCACCCGGATTGCCGCCCCGGCAGCACGCGCGATCTGCGCAAAACGCTGGTGGCCCAGATAGCCCCAGGGACTTTGCGGGGTGAAGTAATAGTCCACGGTAGTGCCCAAATTTTTCTCCAGTAGCAATAAATCAGTACAGTCGGTGATTCGTGCGGTCCCCTTTGTAACCGGGATTGCCATTTTTTGCAGGAGAGCGATTTGTCCAAGCTGGTTTTGATCACGGGTGGCTCGCGCGGCATCGGCGCGGCCACGGCGCTGCTGGCGGCCCGCCGGGGCTATGCGGTCGCTGTCAACTACACGGCAAATTCCCTGGCGGCCGACGAGGTGGTGCGGCAGATTCGCCAGGGCGGCGGCCAGGCCATGGCGGTGCAGGCCGATGTGGCGGTCGAGGCGCAGGTGGTGGCGATGTTTGAAAAAGTCGATGCCAAGTTCGGCCGGTTAAGCGCCCTGGTGAACAACGCCGGCGTGGTGGACCAGCCCACGCGGATCGATGCCATCACCCTGCCGCGCCTGCAGCGCATGTTCGAGATCAATGTCTTCGGCTCGTTTCTCTGCGCCCGCGAAGCCGTCAGGCGCATGAGCACCCGCCATGGGGGCACCGGCGGCGCCATCGTCAATGTGTCCAGCGTCGCGGCGCGGCTGGGCGCGCCCGGCCAGTATGTGGACTATGCATCGGCCAAAGGCGCAATCGATACGTTCACCGTCGGTCTTGCCAAGGAAGTCGCGGCAGAGGGCATCCGCGTCAACGCGGTGCGGCCGGGCATCATCGAAACCGATATCCATGCCTCGGGCGGCCTGCCCGACCGGGCGCGCGAAATGGCCCCGCAGGTGCCGATGCAGCGTGCCGGCAGCGCCGGCGAGGTGGCCGAAACCATCGTCTGGCTGCTCGGCGAGGGGGCCAGCTACACCACGGGCGCCCTGCTGGATGTGACGGGCGGGCGTTGATGGACTTCAAGCCCCTGGTGACGCTACTGGCCATCGTCAACCCGCTGGCCATCGTGCCGTTTTTCATTCACTACACCCAGGGGTTTTCCAGGCCGCAACGCCAGCGCACGATTGCGGTCGCGTCGTTCAGCGCCTTTGTCGTGATCGCGATCAGCGCCCTGCTGGGCTTGCGCATCCTGGCCTTTTTCAGCATCTCGCTGGCCAGTTTCCAGGTCGGCGGCGGCATGCTGCTGCTCATCAGTTCGATGAACATGCTCAACGCCCAGCCCGCCGAGGCCAAGCCGCAGACCAACGAGTATGAAGACGGCGCCGAAAAAGCGGCCCGGGGCGCCAGCATCGCGGTGGTGCGGCTGACGATTCCGCTGCTGACCGGCCCGGCCACCATGTCCACCGTGGTGATCTACGCGGAAAAAACCAGGGATCTTTTTCAGCTCGGCGCGCTGGTCGGCTACGGCCTGGTGATCGGCGTGGCGACAGCGGTGTGCTTTTCGCTGGCCGAACCCATCGCCCGGGTGCTGGGCAAGACCGGCATCAACGTCATGACGCGCCTGATGGGCCTGATACTGGCCGCCCTGGCGGTCGAAGTGATGGCCGACGGGCTGGGCAAGCTGTTTCCGATGCTGCGGCATTGAAGCCGGGCCGTTGCGCCAGCCCGCCGGCCTGAAATGAAAGCACTTTCCGGGGCAGCCACACCTCCCGGCTTCAATTAACCTTGAAAGCATGGCTATTCCAAAAGAAAGCAACACCCTCCCCCACGCCAGCCTGGCGCCCTGCATTGAAGCGCTGGTGCAGGCCCGCAGGCATCACACCCTGGCCGATGCCCGGCCCCTGGCCGATGCGGTCGCTACTGCGGAGGCAGCCTATGCGGTGCAGCAAGGCGTGGCCGACCGCATGGCATGGTTCGCGCCCGATGCCCCGCATTGCTGGAAATCAGGCGGGCCCTCCCGCGAAGCGGAGCTCACGCATGCGCGGCTGCCGGACCAGGGCATCTGGCGCAGCCCGGCGGCCACCGCCTGGCCGTTTGCGATGCGCGGCATCGAGGCGGAGATCGCCCTGCGCCTGGCCCTGCCGGTCGATGCGGCGCACGCAGCCCGCCTGAACCGCGACAGCGCCTGCCGGCTGATAGACGCCATGACGGTTTCCATCGAGGTCGTGGATTCGCGCTGGACCCAGGCCGGGGACGCGCCGGCCCTGCTCAGGCTGGCCGACCTGCAGTCGCATGGCGCGCTGGTGCTGGGCGAGTGGACGGCGTTCGATGCGGCGCGCGACTGGTCGGCCCAGGGGTGCCGCGTGCGGGTGGGACAGGCACCGGCACGGGAATTTCGCGGCACGCATTCCCTCGGCGACCCGGCCTATGTGCTGCCGGCCCTGCTGCGCCATGCCACCCGCGGCGGCCGGGTGGTGCCGGCGGGCAGCGTGGTGACCACCGGCACCTGGTGCGGCGTTTTGCCTGCGCAGCCGGGAGACACGGTGACAGCGGTCTTTGACGGCGTGGGGGAAGCCCGCATCAGCTTCGCGCGGTAGGCCTGGACAGGCGCCTCAACCGAGGGCGTGCGGTGCCAGGCTTCAGGGCGCGGGCAGCTTTTGCAGCCACTGCTCCAGCTCGTCGATGGCGGCGTCGGTAGCCGCCGTCAGGGCGCGCACGCCGCCCGGCGCATCGGCGCTGGGGGCGGGGCGCTGCGCCACCAGGTTGCGCTGGGCGACCAGCCGTTCGCCGGCAGGGGTGATTTCCACCACCGTCACATCGAGCCGGATCAGGCCTGTGCTGGCCTCCGGCGTGGTGAACAGCTGGCTGAATTCCTCCAGTTCCAGCCGCAGCATCAGCAAATTGACGTTCTGGCTGCGGTTCAGGGCCACGCCCTCGCGGGCGTTGAGCACCACGCGCCGCGCGCTCAGGCGCTCGCGCATGCGCTGGCGCACCAGTTGCGCCGGCGGCATGGTCCAGCGGGCCTGCGAATAAGGGCGCAGCTGCTGGCTGTCGGTATAGGCCAGGCGGTACAGCACGGCCTGGTTGTCCAGCGCGCCGCCCGAGGTCGAAACATCAGCCAGCGCCAGCGGCCGCAGGGCAGGCGCGCCAGCGGGAGCAGCGGGCGCCGCCATGGTCAGCGGCCCGGGGCCGAAGTCGTACAGGGCGGCGCGGACCGGCTTGTCGATCACAGAGCAGCCGGCGGCCATTGCCAGCACGGTTATCAAGGAAAAAATGGCTTTTGCGCAGGAAGGACGGGCGCTACCAGCTCTCTTTTCAATAGCATCTTGCTGAAATCCGAAAAACGTCATCACTGGTCTCCTTTGGCGGAAAAGCCGGCTTCACCGGGGCCAGGCACGGCCGGGCCGTTGCCGAAAATCAACGATTGCGGGTTGTCATCGACCCCGTTCACGGTGCGGCGCAGCTGGCGCATGGTGCGCGCCGTTTCGTCCGCCACCTCGCCCAGCTTGGGCAGGGTGGCCGCGCTGAAGGTCTGCACGCCAGCGGCCAGGGCGGTGCCGCCTTCGGTCAGCTTGTCGATCGGGCCGCCCTTTTCATTCAGGCGCCGCGCCGTGATGCCGACCTCATCCGTGGCGGTTTTTACCGACTGCAGGGCCGCCTGGGCGCTCCTGGACACGGCGGGAAGGGTGGCGACGACAGGCTCCATTCCCTTGGCGACGCGGTTGATGCTGCCAGCGGCTTCCGACAGCTGCGTCACCGCGTCGGCCACGGCTTTTTGGTTCGCGTCGGACAGCAGCTGGTTCAGCCGGGTGGTGGCCTGCTCGGCCTGGTTGAAAATCTGCTCGCTCTGCTTGAGCAGCTTGTCCAGCCCGCCCTGCTTGAGCGGAATGCGCGGCGGGTCGTCGTCGTTAGGAACCACCCGCTTGGTGGATTCGCCGTTGTCGTCCAGCTGAATGAAGCCGAGCCCGGTGACGCCCTGCGAGGCCACGGTGGCAAAGGTGGACTGCGTGACCGGCGCCGCCTGGTCGATGGAGACCAGGATCAGCACATTGCCTTTGACCTGGTCATCGAAGCCGATGCGCTCGACCTTGCCGACGGGCACGCCGCGAAACCGCACCGTGGCCTGCGGCTGCAGGCCGGAGATGATCTCCGACGTGCTCATTTCATACAGGTTGCGCGTGGTGTTGTCGCGCGTGAGCCAGATGGCCAACAGCGCCAGCAGGGCGGTCACCACCACCACGAACGCGCCGGCAACCAGCGCATGGGCCTTGTTTTCCATGTGAAAACCTTTCTAGATCGGACCGGGCGGAGGGGTCAGCAGCGCCATCGCACGCTGACCGCGTTCGCCCAGGAAAAATTCGCGAATAAAGGGATGCTCGAACGCCACCACTTTTTGCGGCGTGTCGTTGATGATGACTTTTTGCGCCGCCAGCACGGCAATCCGAGTACTGAGCTCGAAGATGGTATCCAGATCGTGGGTGACCATCACCACCGTCAGCCCCATGCCCTGGTGCAGCGAGCGCAGCAGGGCGCAAAAGCTGTCGGAGCTGTCCGGGTCCAGCCCGGCCGTCGGCTCGTCGAGCAGCAGCAGCGGCGGGTCCATGATGAGGGCCCGCGCCAGCGCCACCCGCTTGATCATGCCGCCCGAAAGATCGCTCGGCATCTTGTCCGCCGCATCCGGATTCAGGCCCACCATCTGCAGCTTGACCATGGCGGCTTCGCGGATCAGCCCGCTGGGCAGGCACCTGAGTTCGCGCAGCGGAAAGGCGATGTTCTCCAGCACGGTGAAGGCCGAAAACAGAGCGCCCTGCTGAAACAGCATGCCGACGCGGCTGGCCGCGCCGCGCTTGCCCAGCTCGGCGGCCGGCTTGCCCAGCACCGTGATCTCGCCCTGCGTGGGCGTCTCCAGCCCCAGCATCTGGCGCAGCAGCACCGTCTTGCCGGTGCCCGAGCCGCCGACCAGCGACATTACCTCGCCGCGCGCCACCGTCAGGTCCAGGTCCTTGTGGATGACCGCCTTCTTGTCGCCATTCTGGAATACCGTCCACAGCTTGCGGATTTCAACAACGGGTTCAGTCATTTTTCGCCCAGCCTGTCCCAGGAATCAACGCGCTCAGAAGGTCGGTCCGCGCGCAAGCGCCGCGGCAGACAAGACAACCCGCGTTGAAATCGACCAGAGCGGCGAGCGCAGTGGCCAACGGCCGCAGCGCCGGGCCGCCCCAAGCAAGGCCAGCCCCCTTGGGGGGCAGCGCAGTACGCGAAGCGACAAGCGTGGGGGTCATATCCCCACATTCCTGAACAGCACCGCGAACAGCGCATCCACCAGGATGACCACCGTGATCGAGGTGACCACCGAGGCCGTGGTGCCCTGCCCCAGGCTTTCGGTGTTGGGCTTGACGCGCAGTCCGTAATGACAGCCCACCAGCGCGATCAGCAGGCCGAACACCACCGACTTGGCCGTGGCCAGCCCGAGGTTGGACACGTTGACGGCGGCAGGCAGCGCATTGAAGAAAAACGACGGCGTTATGCCCATGGAAACATCCGCCGCCAGCATGCCGCCCAGCAGCGCGGCCAGCGTGGTCCAGACGCTGATGAGGGGCATGACGACGGACAGCGCCAGCGCGCGCGGCATCACCAGGCGAAAGCCGCGCGCAATGCCCATGACGCGCATGGCGTCGAGTTCCTCGGTCACCCGCATCACGCCGATCTGCGCGGTGATGGCCGAGCCGCTGCGCCCCGCGATCAGGATGGCGGCCAGCACCGGGCCCAGTTCGCGGATCAGCGAAATGCCCAGGATGTTGACAATGAAGGCGTCGGCGCCAAACTGGCGCAGCTGCTGCGAGATGAGGTAGGCCAGTACCACGCCGATCAGAAAGCCCACCAGCGCGGTGATCGGCAACGCGGTTGCGCCGAAGTTGTAAAGATGGCCCGAAAAGTCGCGCCAGGGGGCCTGGTGGGGACGCTTGACGAGCCGACCGATGTCCAGCACCAGCTGGCCCGTCAGGCGCAGCATTCCCTTGACATGGTCGATCAGGCTGAGCAGGCGGCCGCCCAGCATGAGCACGGGCTGCATCCAGGAGGACCGGCGCGGCCGGGCAAGCGCGACCGTGAACTGCTCAACCGTCTCCAGCATGGCCCGCTGTTCCGGCGTGGCCTGCAGTTCGGCCGGAAAGCGGTGGCCCCATACATTCCACATCACCTGCGCGCCGAGGTAGTCGAGCTTCTCGACCCCCGCCAGGTCCCACCGGGACTCGGCGCCGCCTGCCGCCGGGGCGGCCTTGCCCGCGGCAGCGACGGGCGCGCGGGCGACCGGAGCAGGCCGGGCGGCGGCCCGCACGCCGTCCAGCTGCGCGGTCACGGCAGCCCAGGTGGCCGCAAAGGTCAGGTTGGCCGCCGTCCAGGCCCCGTGCAGGCAGACAAGCCGGCCGCCAGGGGCGTCCTGAATTTCAATTCGCGGCGGGGAGTCGTCGATGGGCATGCGTGAAGCAGTGGGCAAGGTAAGCGGGCGCCGGGCACCCAGTACAAAAAATACCATGGTAACTGCTCGAAACACAGCGCATCGGGCGCCAGGGCGAGATGTCGCCGTGGTCCTACAGCGGCGCGCCCGGCGCCGCAGGCAAAAGCGCTTCGGCCAGGCGAAAACGGGTAATCCCCCTCGCGCAGGGGCGCCGGGTTTGCCACAATAGCCGGGCGCCAGTCCAGCACGAGAGGCCTGGGGCCAATCGACCAGGGGCCGATTTGGCTGAATGCCCTTTTTTACCTCACAGGCTCCCACCGCGCCAAGAACCCGACCCAGACGCCATGCAAGACCAGACCAGCCAGGCTTTCGACTACATCATCATCGGCGCGGGCACGGCCGGCTGCCTGCTGGCCAACCGGCTGAGCGCGGACGCCTCCAAGCGCGTGCTGCTGATCGAGGCCGGCCGCAAGGACGACTACCACTGGATCCACATTCCGGTCGGCTACCTGTACTGCATCGGCAATGCCCGTACCGACTGGCTCTTCAACACCGAGCCCGACGCGGGCCTCAATGGCCGCACGCTGCGCTACCCGCGCGGCAAGGCGCTGGGCGGCTCGTCCAGCATCAACGGCATGATCTACACCCGCGGCCAGTCACGCGACTACGACCATTGGGCCGAGTTGACGGGCGAGGAGGCCTGGTCATGGCAGGAGTCGCTGCCCTACTTCAAGCTGCACGAAGACTATTACAAGGGCGCCGACGCGCTGCATGGCGCGCGCGGCACCACCCCCGAGCTGTTGGCTGGCGCGAGCGCGCCCGACAGCTACTGGCACACGCTGCAGCACCGCAACGCGGGCGGCGAGTGGCGCATCGAGAAACAGCGGCTGCGCTGGGACGTGCTCGACGCCGTGGCGCTGGCCGCGCAGCAAGCCGGCATTCCGGCCACGAACGACTTCAACCGGGGCGACAACGAAGGCGTGGGTTATTTCGAGGTCACGCAGAAAGAGGGCTGGCGCTGGAACA
>JAQGLT010000087.1 GCA_028292745.1 Polaromonas sp.
CCCCAGGCCCGAACCGTCGATGCCTTGTGGAGCGTCATTGGCCAATTGCTGGACCGCTTTGGCAGCGCCGAGTGCGAGCGCTACGTTCGCCACTGCGGCTATTGCGGGTCAGGATGAAACCGCTCTAGGGTGCCAGCAGGCCATTGACCTGCTGCAGGTCCTCGGGCGTCAGCGTGCCGCTTGCCTGGCGCAGCCGCAGCCCGCCCAGCAGCACGTTGTAGCGCGCCTGCGCCAGGTCGCGCTTGGTCTGGAACAGCTGGCTTTGCGAGTTGAGCACGTCGATGTTGATGCGCACGCCCACCTGGTAGCCCAGCCGGTTGGCATCGAGCGCGCTCTGGCTGGACAGCTCGGCCGCTTCCAGCGCCCGCACCTGTCCCTGGCCCGACTGCACGCCAAAAAAGGCGGTGCGCACGTTCTGCGCCACGGTGCGCCGCGTGCCTTCCAGGTCGCTCAGCGCCCGGTCCCGCAGTGCCAGGGTCTCGCGGATGCGGTTTTGCGTCGCGTAGCCGGCGAACAGCGGCACATTGAGCAGCAGGCCCACGTTGCTGGTGTTGGCGCGGGACGAAATGCCGCTTTGCGCCGTGCTCGACGGGTTTTTGGTGACGTTGTAGCTGGCGGTGGCGTCCAGCGTGGGCTTGTGTCCGGCTTCGGCTTTCTCGACCTCCAGGTTGGCGATTTCCGCATTGCTCTGGGCTTGCCGGATCGACGGATGGAGCAGGTCGGACTGCCGCACCCAGGTCGCCACGTCGGCCGGCGCCACGGCCGGAAGGTTCACCGGCGCCACCAGCGGCCGGGGCTGCGACTCGGTGACGCCGACCAGCTGGTCCAGCGCGATCTTGCGAACGCGCAAATCGTTCTCCGCGGCGATTTCCTGCGCCACCACCAGGTCGTAGCGCGCCTGGGCTTCGCGGGTGTCGGTGATGGTGGAGGTGCCGACCTCGAAATTGCGCTTGGCCGACGCCAGCTGCTCGGCCACTGCCGCCTTTTGCGCCCGCACGAAAGCCAGCGTGTCCTGCGCGGCAAGCACGTCGAAGTAGGCCTGGCTGGCGCGCACGATCAGGTCCTGCGAGGCGGCCTCAAGCTGCGCCCGGGCCAGATCGACCTGCCGCAACCCCTGCGAATAGGTGGCCCAGTTGGCGGGCCGGTACAAGGGCTGGCTGGCGCTGAGCGTGGCGTTCTGGGTGTTGTAGCTGGTGCTCACCGAGGGCGTGGTGTTTTCCACCCCGATGCGCGAGGCGCCCGCCGAAAGCCCTGCCGTGGGCAAAATGCCCGCCCGGGCCTGGTCGGCGCGGGCCAGGTTGGCTTCGTACTGCAGCTTGGCCGACTGGAAGCCGGCATCGAATGCCCGCGCGGATTCATACAGCTCCACCAGGCTCTGCGCTTGTGCCAGCGGGGCAAGCCCTGCCAGCGCGAAAGCCATCGACAGGGGCAGCAGCGACAGGCGAAGGGCCGGCAGTTTTTGAGACAGGGTCATAAATGGGGTAAAAAAAGTAAAAGCGCTGCAGAGGGTGGAGGAAGCAAAAACAGGCAAAAAGGAGAACGCTCAGTACCGCGCGACCGAGGGGTCGACCTGCTGCGACCAGGCATCGATGCCGCCCTGCAGGTTGACCACTTCTTCAAAACCGCCTTGCGCCAGGTAGTTCGCCACCTGCAGACTGCGCATGCCGTGGTGGCACAGGCAGGCAATTGGATGGTGAACGCCTGGGCTGGAACGCAACTCGGCCAGGCGCGCCGGAATCTCCCGCATCGGGATCGCCAGCAGCGTGAAGCCGTCTTCCTTCACCGTGGCCGTGTGCACTTCCCACGGCTCGCGCACATCCAGCACCACCGGCAGCGCGGCTGGCGGCAGGCCGGCCGTGGCACGGTCGCGCCAAGCGGAAAAATCAACAGGATTGAGTTGGGAAATCATCAGGCAGCTCGTGTTGGAGGGGGCGGGGCAATGTCAGAAGGCAAACTTCGACGGCTCTGGGAAGTTGAGCAGCCGCGGCGCCACCGTGTCCCACGCTTGCGTGGTGCGCCAGGACGCCTGGCCGATGCGGGTGATCAGCGTGGCGCGCATGACGGGCTCGAACCCGACGATGGCGCTGAGGCGGCCGCCCACCTTGAGCAGGTCCAGCAGCGATGCGGGGACTTCAGCCACCGAGCCGCTCAGCACGATGGCGTCGAAAGGGCCGCTGCCGGCCAGGCCGGCCGCGCCGTCGCCCAGCCGCACCTCGACGTTGTACACCCCGGCTTTTTGCAGGTTTCGCTGCGCCATTTCAACCAGCGCCGGCTCGATTTCCAGGGTGGTGACCTGCTGCGCGCGGTGGCCCAGCAGCGCGGCCATGTAGCCCGAGCCGGTGCCGATCTCCAGCACTTTTTCATGTTTCTGCACCGCCATGTCCTGCAGCAGGCGGGCCTCGACCTTGGGGGCCAGCATGACCTGGCCGGGGTGTTGATGCGGCGGCAGCGGAATTTCCATGTCGGTAAAGGCCATCGCCCTGCAGGCCGGCGGCACGAAATCCTCGCGCCGCATGACCGCGAGCAGGGAAAGGACCTGGCTGTCCAGCACTTCCCAGGGGCGGATCTGCTGCTCAATCATGTTGAATCGGGCTTGTTCGTAGTTCATGTCGGACCTGTTGTGGGGCAGTGTGAAAAAAGCTGTCGGGCGCGCAACCGCTGATTTTAGACGGCGCGGGTGCCGGCAAGCGGGGCCGCCTCGTCCCCGGCGGCTGGTGCGGCCGCTTGCGGCTGGCCCTTGAATCGACGCTTGAACCACTGGGCCAGGTCGTCCATGTAGCAGTAGGTCACCGGCACCACGACCAGCGTCAGCAGCGACGACGTGATGACGCCGCCGATCACCGCCTGGCCCATGGGCGCGCGCTGCTCGGAGCCTTCTGTCAGGGCAAAGGCCAGCGGCACCATGCCGAAAATCATCGCCAGCGAGGTCATCAGGATGGGCCGCAGCCGGACCTTGGCGGCCAAGAGCAGGGCTTCGCTGCGGGCCATGCCCGGAATGCGCCGGCCGTCCACGTCGAGCCGCTCTTCGCGCATGCGGATGGCGAAATCGACCAGCAAAATCGCATTCTTGGTGACCAGCCCCATCAGCATGACGATGCCGATGACCGAGAACATCGACAGCGTCGAGCCGAACAGCAGCAGCGCCAGCACCACGCCGATCAGCGTCAGCGGCAGCGAGGTCATCAGCGCCACCGGCTGCAAAAAGCTCTTGAACTGGCTCGCCAGGATCATGTAGATGAAAAGGATCGCCATGACCAGCGCCGACACCGCATAGCCGAACGATTCGGCCATGTTCTTGGTCGACCCGCTGAAGGCGTAGCGGTAGCCTGGCGGAAAGTCGATGTCGGCCAGCGCGGCCTTGATGTCGCTCGACACTTCGCCAGCCGAGCGGTTGTACACATTGGCATTGATGGCCACCTCGCGGGTCAGCGCGCGCCGGTTGATCTGGCTGGGACCGGTGGTTTCCTTCAGGCTGGCCACCTGGCTGAGCCGCACGACGCGGGCCGAGCCGTCCGCATTGCTGCCCACGGCGCTGCTCATGAAGGGCAGGCGCGCCAGGTCCTGCGGCGCGTTCCGGGCATCGGGCGCCAGCCGCACGTTCACGTCGTAGGTCTGGTCGTCGGGGGCGCGCCAGTTGCCCACCGTCTGCCCGGCGACCAAGGTGCGCAGCGACGCGGCAATCTGCGCCACCGACAGGCCCAGGTCGGATGCGGCATCGCGCCGCACCTCCAGCTCGATCACCGGCTGGTTCGGCTTCAGGCTCGAATCGAGGTCGACCAGCCCGGGAATGCCGCGTATCTTGTCGCTGACCTGTTGCGTGAGCCGGCTCAGTTCCTTCAGGTCGGGCCCCTGCAGCGAGAATTCGACCTGCTTGTTGCCGCCGACCGGGTCCAGCAGGCCGGCATGGGTCACGGTGATGCCCCGAACCTGCCGCAGCCGCTCGCGCAGCGCGGCCGACATCTGGTCGGCATTGCGGGTGCGCGCCTTGCGGTCGACCAGGCGCACATAGACGCTGGCGTACATCTTTCCCTGCGCGTTGCCGGTGTTCAGCGTGGACACGGTGTATTTCACCTCGGGAAACTCGCGCAGGATGCTGTCCACCTGGCGCGCCTTGGCTTCGGTGGCTTCCAGCGACGAGCCGACCGGCGTGTAAAAGTTGAGCGAGGTCTCGGAAAAGTCGGCCTTGGGCACGAACTCGGTGCCGAGCAGCGGCACCATGAAAATACTGATGACAAAAATCACCATTGCCAAAGCCAGCGTCGCCAGTTTATGCACCAGCGACCAGCGCAGGATGCCCTGGTAGCCGCGGCTCATCGATTCCGTGGCTTGGTCGAACCAGCCGGTCACGCGGCCGATGGTCCTGTCATACCAGCCCGCCGGGGCACGCTGCTTGCCGTGCGATTCAATCGCCGGGTCATGCCAGATGCTCGACAGCATCGGGTCGAGCGTGAAACTGACGAACATCGAGATCAGCACCGCCGCCACGATGGTGATGCCGAACTCATGGAAGAACTTGCCGATGATGCCGCCCATGAAGCCGATGGGCAAAAACACCGCGACGATCGACAGCGTCGTGGCCAGCACCGCCAGCCCGATCTCCTGCGTGCCGTCGAGCGAGGCCTGGTAGGGTGTCTTGCCCATCTGCACATGGCGCACGATGTTCTCGCGCACCACGATGGCGTCGTCGATCAGCAGGCCCACGCACAGCGACAGCGCCATCAGCGTGATCATGTTGATGGTGAAGCCGAACAGGTTCATGAACA
>JAQGLT010000084.1 GCA_028292745.1 Polaromonas sp.
GCCCCAGCTGTACGTCGCCGTGGGCATCTCCGGGGCGATCCAGCACCTGGCCGGGATGAAGGACTCCAAGGTGATCGTGGCGATCAACAAGGACGCGGAGGCGCCCATCTTCTCCGTGGCCGACTACCGCCTGGAGGCGGACCTCTTCACGGCCGTGCCGGCCCTGGTGGCGGCGCTGTGATTCCTTGCCATTAGGGTTATCGTGATGAAATACATCGTCATGTGGAATGTGCGTAGCGATACGCCCGAAATGCGCACTGCAAACATAGAAAAACATCGTGCTGAATTTCTTGCCTTGAGAGAAAAGATTCCTGGATTGATCTGATTGGAAATCGGCGTTGACAAAAGCCTGGTCGACTACGCTTTTCACGTCGTGCTGTATTCAGAATTCGAATCACAGGAATTCTTGGATGCCTATGCCATTCATCCCGAGCATTTATGGGAAAAAAAAGCGCTTGGCAGCCAAAAGATTGGCCGCTTTCAGGTTGACTATGAACCGATATAAGGGCAGTGTCAAAATCAACGAAAAAAGTAAATACGCCGGGTGTTGGCAAACCGTTTCACTGCGCCATGACCGTTAAAATTGAATGCCGTAGCTTGCAACTGTATTGAATCGATCTGAAGTCAGTGCGCCGCTAATCACTCCTTAAAAAGGCGTTGATGATAGATTCGCCAGCGTTTGGTGCATTTCGCCATCAGCGCACCTCGGCTCTGCCTTTGTTTAGCCGAATAAGGCATGCCCATAGCGGAAAACTTTGCTTAGACGCAAGTATCCAGACCGGAGATTCTTTCCACGACCTTGACGATACTTGCATAGTCTTCATGACCATCCCCCTGCGCTATTGCCGCATGCATCAATTGATAGGTTAATGCTGTTTGCGGAACGGATGAGTGCAGCTCACCTGCAGCATCGAGAATCAAGCCGAGGTCTTTGACCATCTGCTCGACTGAAAATGTCGGCGCAAAGTCTCGTTCGCTCAGCTGAACGGCTTTTGCCTTCAAAATGGGGGAGCCCACAGCGCTCGCCTCGAGTACCCGCCACATGTCGCGCCAACCCAGTCCGCCTTTGCGTCCTAACGCCAGCCCCTCGGCAAGCATCGAGCTGGTCTGCGCAATCATCAAGTTCACGACCAGCTTCATCAGGCGGGCTTGCTCTCCAACGCCAAGGTAAAACTGGTTGGGACCGAAACAAGCCAGCAGCGGCTGAACCTTGTCGAATGCAACGCGTGGTCCCGAAGCCATGATCGTCAGTTTGCCCTCCTCGGCCATTTTGTTGTTGCCTGAAACCGTAGTGCGTAAATAGTCGATCCCTGCCCTTTCAAGAAGCTGTGCGCACTGAGCCGAGACTTGCATCGAAACCGTGCTGGTATCGACAAAGATTGTCTCAGGGCGTGCCACGCCTAATATTTCCTGCGTTAGCAGGGCAAGTGCAGCGTCGTTCGGAAGCGAGGAGAAAATCACGTCGGCCTTGTTGATCGCAGCGCTGCATTCGGAAGCGACTGCCAAGCCTTGCCTTTTGGCAACCACACATTGCGAAGCACTCAAGTCGCTGACCGTCAACTGGTATCCACCAGCATGGAGATGCCCTGCCATGGGAAGGCCCATTTTTCCGATACCGACAAAGTGAACTAACATGTTTGATGCCCTGGATGATTTTGAATACTTAAACGATAAGTGTTCTATCCCCTGCCCTCAAGATTGAAAAACACCAAAATGGGCATCTTCTTTGATGCAGTCATGACGCACGAGCGTCTTAATAAATCTGGGCTCGTGATGCTGGGCTAAAAATCCAAAATGGCGTTTTCTCTCATCGCTTGCGCGAAATTCTTTTGTTAGTCTCTCACCGAGTTATCCGTCGCTTCGCGCCGTCCGAGGAAGAACACTTATTCCGTCGGCAACCACCCTTTGCCGTTTTACTGCACCGCTCCAATGACAAAATTATTCTCATCCTTTCAATTGCGTGGCATGACGCTACCCAACCGCATCGTGGTATCGCCCATGTGCCAGTACAGTGCCTCCTCGGGGTGCGCTACCGATTGGCACCTGATGCATCTGGGGCAATTTTGCATTGCAGGCCCTGGATTGATCATGCTCGAGGCCACGGCCGTGAGCGAAGTAGGCCGGATTACGCACGGATGCCTGGGTTTGTACTCCGATGCCAATGAAATTGCGATGGCTCGACTTTTGAGCTTCATGCGAAGCATCTGCCCATCGAAAATTGGCATCCAGTTGTCGCATGCGGGGCGCAAAGCAGCGGTACGGCTGCCGTGGGCTGGCGTCAAGCCCTATCGGTCAGGCAGTTCTCCGCTGGATCAGTCCGAAGCTTGGACAACGGTTGCGCCTTCGTCGCTGGCATACCAGGAAGGCTGGCACGTTCCTGAGGCCTTGAGTCTTGAGGGCATCGAGGAGATTAAGCAACAGTTCGTGGATGCTGCCGTGCGGGCAGTCAGGCTGGGTTTGGATCTTATCGAACTCCATGCGGCCCATGGCTATCTCATGCATCAGTTTTTTTCGCCGCTGACGAATACGCGCACTGACGCCTATGGCGGGAGCCTGGAGAACCGAATGCGGCTCACCCTGGAGATTGTTAGCGCGGTAAGGGCCGTGATGCCCGACACTATGCCACTAGCGGTTCGACTCTCAGCGGTCGATTGGGTTGAAGGCGGTATAGAACTCGACGATTCAGTGCAACTATGCCGTCGGCTTCGCGATTTGGGCTGTGATCTGATGGACGTTTCATCTGGCGGCTTATCGCCGCTGCAAAAAATTCCACTGAGTCCCGGATACCAAGTTCCTCTGGCTAAAACCATCAAGCAAGAGACGAATTTTCCGGTCATGACTGTTGGCTTGATTACCGAAGCCCGGCACGCCGAAGACATTCTCACCAAAGGTGAGGCTGATTTGATCGCATTGGGTCGTGCATTCCTGACAAATCCACGTTGGCCATGGGACGCAGCCAAGGAACTCGGCACACAGGCGTTTTACGCATCACCCTATGAACGTCTTCAACCCAAACAAGAAGTTTAAGACTTGCTTTATCCAGGCTCTGCCATGTGTTTTTCACTCCTACGTTGCATAAACCATGATGAATCTCATGATTGCACAACGATCGACAAGCGTGCTATTAGGCAGGCGTAAGAAAGAAGCGCTCGGGCATCAACATGATCGGCAAACTCCGTTATGCGAAAGCATTGATGGGGCTTTTTTTCATGAACTGCGGCCTTAGTGACAAAATAAATCCTTCGCAACAGTCATGCGGACGTCGCATGCATTGTCAATAATGTCCAGCCTTGCGCATGATTCGATCCACCGCATCCTGTGCAGCGCGCAGCGCGTTGGCGTCAGAGCATTCGCCCCGCAAAGCCCGATGGATCTCCAAGCCAAGAACCGTTTCGAGGGCATTAAATTCGGGAACGGCGGGCCGCTGCCAAACCTGAAGGCATCCCTTTTTTGCCAACGTGTCAACAGCGGAAATGATAGGCGATCCGGCCATGGCTTCAGGATCCGCGCTGACGCTAAAGGCAGGTGCAACCGGAAAGCCGTTTCTTACCGTGGGCCCCATGCCTTGAGGTGAGGACATCCAGGAGACCGCTTGGATCGCCAGTCGCGCCCTGTCCTCGTCCAGGTTGGTTGGAATTGCCAGAAGAAAACCACCGAATGAACTGACACTTTTACCCTTGCTGCCACGCGGCGGCTGCAGATAGGCCACCTGATTTCTAACCACAGATTTCATCTCGTATTCAAAGCGTGTAGCACGCATGGTCCAGCAATAGATCATCGCGGCACGACCCGAGAGAAACCCTTCTACCCCCATGTCAGAGTCTGTGGACAGAATATCTGGAGGAGAGAATTCGACCAGGCGATGCATATAGTCCAGGACTTCACGGCCCGCTTCACCATCAATACAGGGGCGCAATTGCTCGCCTGCTAGGCAGTCAGCCGCGTAGCTGACTGGATTTCTCGGAACGTTTAGCACTGACTGGCCACAGCACCCCATCATGTGCATGAAGGAGCTGGCAATAGGACCACCGGCACCGGCGTTCCACAAAATACCATACCGTCCAACTGATGGCTTATTGAGCCGTTTTGCTGCGTCAACGGTTTCATCAAATGTCTGGGGTCCCCGAATTCCTGCTTCGCTGGCAAGATCCTTGCGAACAGCAAAGACTTCAACTGTGCAATAAAGAGGAATTCCGTATTGGCGACCTCGCCAGCGGCCCGATTGCCAGACAAGACTGTTAAAGCTTCCCGGGTCAATTTGGGTTTGCTTGAGCAGTTCATCCAGTGGGCGAATCAGATCTTTAGCGACTGCTTCGCCAAGCCAAGGCATGTTCAGGACAACCACGTCATGGGCTGAGCGCTGCTGCTGTCCATTTTCGACCAAGGCGGAGCGAAGGTAGGGCAAATGCAGCATCTTGAAATTTGCGCGCGATGCCAAATTCGTGCGGAAGTCGGACCAGACGTTGCGCATGGCTTCGAAATAATTGTCGTGGTGGACCAAAAACCTGATGCTTAAGGTCGTCCTTGTCAACATTTCGGTAAGTGCCTGTGGCGGTGCCAGGCGGCCTGTAGGGTTTGTGCCACCAAAATAGTAGCTGTCTACATCATCGTCATCGGAGCGTGCCCCTACAGTCCTGGCAAGCAGCGATTTGACATCATTGGCGTAGTCGATGAAACCGTCGAGCAGCCTTTGGTCTGGCTGCAGTCCGTACGATTTTCCCGTCTTGCTTCGTGGTGTGCGAACAATGTAGCCCTCCTCAATAAGGTGATGGATCCGCCGCATGGCAGTCGTTTTCGGAAAGCCATCAATGGTCGCCAGGCTGGACATGGTTACCAATTGACCGCGCAAGTGCCCGCGTAACAGATGGACAAGGATCTGCCAAGTGGGATCGGGTTCTGCGATTGCAATGCGATGTGCATAGGCCATGCGCGTTTGCTCAAGCAAACGAATGACCCGCATGAATTCGTACTCAGTCATAAAAGCGGTCTCCGAAAAGCAGCAGCTTCTTTCATGCGTGGCGTCATCACCAGAAAATCCGACTGAATAATTTCGAGGATTGGGCCCTGGTCCGCATAGCGCCGCAGTTCTTGTGATTTACTGGCGCTGTTGGCATCGACATCACTTATAGACCGCACCCACGACTACCGCGACAATCCTACTGTGGCATTGGACGCAAGGAAAGCCGGGAAACCCACGCAGTTGAATCCACAAGGTATCGCTAATGGACGATGCATTGATGAGGCAGTCGCGGACATCGCACAGGAACTGCTTATTGCATCGATGTTTGATAAGCCATTCCGTGGGGGTAGCTGGCCAGCTCTAACTGCATTCCCCAAGGGGCCATGAAATAGATCCAGCTCAAGCCCGCCGATGGGCCTTCGGTCATGTGAACCGGGCCAGCAAGCAACTTTACCCCATGGGCGCGCAGATGAGCCAAGGCGGCTTCCATGTCTTCGACATAGAAGCAGACATGATGCCCCCCTACGTCCGAATTGCGTGGTGGTATTGTCACTTGATCCTTCGTCTGGTACTGGAACAACTCCAGCATGCCGCCCGAAGCCGTTTTCAGCATCCTCACTTTAGGCAGCTTCGCCCGGGCGTCTACGGCGAGATAGTCGGTCATCCAGTTGTCATTTGCCTCAAATGGCCCAACGTCAAATAAAGTAGTGCAGCCAAGCACGTCATTGAAAAAAGCAGTGGCCAGTTCAATGTCGGGGACGGTCAGACCAATGTGATCAAGGCCGCCTATCGTCTTTCTATCAGATGTCATAAACGGTACTCTCCAAAAGTTGGTGGCGCGACGGTGACCTCAAAAGGCCCCAGCAACAGCGTTTTTTTGGGCATGCGGGCTGACCATGGCGTAGAAGCTCAGGTCGGCATCTTTTGTCAAGTAGTCCATCCGGGTCGCCCAAAAACTCTTGAGGTGCGGAGTCTCCAGGTGCTCCTCGAACGCCTTGCGGTCCTTCCATACTTCATAGAACATAAAGTGCAGCGGGTCATCAGAGGCAATATGAAAATGGTACTCAACGCATCCCGGCTCGGCTCGAGTGGGCTCGATAAATGATCGGCACATTGCGTCCAGATCCTTCAGTTTTTCGGGTTTGGCGTAGAGGTGTGCAATCAAAGTTAGCATTTCAGTCTCCATGTATTGGGGTTTTGAGCGTAACCACCAAATTCCATGATTGGATCGTAAAAAATATCCATTTTGGTTTTTTCAAACCAAAGCGCCATTTAAGTGATTCTCAAAGGGAATGTTTGCAGAAACAACTAGAGGACGCCTAGTGATGTGAACCAGAGATTTGCCTGAACTGAGGCAAGAGGCGCATACTTTTGGGCTTCCTTGCCTGCAGGAGCCCCTCATGGCCGAGCCACGCGCTGTCTCGCTCACCTTGTCCGAGGCTGATCGGGTAACCTTGCGAAGCTGGACACGGCGGCGCTCTACTTCCCAGGGCTTGGCGCTTCGCGCCCGCATCGTGCTGGCCTGCGCCGAGCCGGGCACCACCAATCTGGCCATCGCCGCACGGCTGGGCATCAGCTTGCCTGACGGTGGGCAAGTGGCGGCGACGCTTTGCCCAGCAGGGCATTGGAGGCCTGAGCGATGCACCCCGCCCGGGCGTGCCGCGCAGCATCTTGGGCGAGCACATCGAGCGGGTAACCACGACCACGCACTGGAGCACGCGCCTTCTGGCCAGGGAGCTGGGCATGAGCCAGACGGCAATCTCACGCATCTGGCGTGCCTTTGCGCTGGCGCCCCACCGCAGCGAGACGTTCAAGCTCTCAACTGATCCGC
>JAQGLT010000105.1 GCA_028292745.1 Polaromonas sp.
CTTGAGCGTGTCCTCGACGGCAAAGGTGTTGCCGCCAGCCGTGAGGCGGCCTTGGTCGCCGATCTGACCGCCGCTTTCGGCGTAAAAAGGCGTGGTACTCAGCACGACAACGCCGCTTTGCCCGGCTTGCAGCGTCTGCACGGCCAGGCCATCGGCATACAGCGCGACAACGGTGGCGGGCTCCTCAAGCAACTCGTAGCCGGTGAACAGATGGCCTTCGCCGGTGTAGTCGAGCGCGCGGTCCATCTTGAACTTGCCGGCGGCCCGGGCCTGGGCTTTTTGCCGGTCCATGGCGACGGCAAAACCCGCTTCATCAACGCTCAGGCCGCGCTCGCGGCACACGTCGGCCGACAAGTCGAGCGGAAAGCCGTAGGTGTCGTGCAGCTTGAAGGCGACATCGCCGGGCAGCACCTTCACGCCATCGGCCAGCGCCGCGTCGAGAATCTGCATGCCGGTTTCCAGCGTTTCAAAGAAACGCTCCTCCTCGGCCTTGAGAACGGCGGTGATGCGCGGCGCGTCGGCCGCTAGGCGCGGATAGGCGTCGCCCATCAGCCCGGCCAGGTCGGCCACCAGCTTGTGGAAAAACGGCGTCTTCTTGCCCAGCAAATAGCCGTGGCGAATGGCGCGGCGGATGATGCGGCGCTGCACATAGCCCCGGCCTTCGTTGGACGGGTTCACGCCGTCGCTCACCAGGAAGGCGGTGGCGCGGATGTGGTCGGCAATCACCCGCAGCGACTTGTGACCCAGGTCCTGTTCGCCGGTTTCACGCGAAGCGGCCTTGATGAGCGCCGCGAAAATGTCGATCTCGTAATTGCTGTGGACATGCTGCAGGATGGCGGCGAGGCGCTCCAGGCCCATGCCAGTGTCGACGCAGGGGGCGGGCAGCGGTGTGACCGAGCCGTCGGCGGCCATGTTGAACTGCATGAACACGTTGTTCCAGATTTCAATGAAGCGGTCGCCGTCTTCGTCCGGGCTGCCCGGCGGCCCGCCGGCGATGTGGTCGCCATGGTCGTAGAAGATTTCGGAGCACGGGCCGCACGGGCCGGTGTCGGCCATCATCCAGAAGTTGTCGGACTTGTAGCGCCCGCCCTTGTTGTCGCCGATGCGGATGACGCGCTCGGGCGGCAGGCCGATCTCTTTCGTCCAGATGTCGTAGGCCTCGTCATCCTCCTCGTACACGGTGGCGAGCAGGCGCTCGGCGGGCAGCTTGTACACCTCGGTCAGCAGTTCCCAGGCCCATTTCAGCGACTCGCGCTTGAAGTAGTCGCCAAAGCTCCAGTTGCCCAGCATCTCGAAGAAAGTGTGGTGGCGGGCGGTGTAGCCGACGTTTTCCAGGTCGTTGTGCTTGCCGCCGGCGCGCAGGCAGGCTTGCACCGAGGCGGCGCGCACATAGGGCCGCTTGTCGGTTCCCAGGAACACGTCCTTGAACTGGACCATGCCCGAATTGGTGAACATCAGGGTCGGGTCGTTGCCCGGCACCAGCGAGCTTGAAGGCACGACGGTGTGGCCCTTGGAAGCGAAGAAGTCGAGAAACGTCTTGCGAATGTCGGCAACGGAGAAGTCGGGTGTGCGCATGTGGGGGTCAACTCTCAAGAAATGGCAGGGAACGATGTCAGGCAGCCGCGAACGCAGGCAAGCCGCTGATTTTAGGCGGCTTTGAGCACGGGCAGGAAACGCGGGGCAACCGCGTTGTCGGCCCAGGCAAACGTTGAAACGAAGCCCGGGCTGGGCAGAGGTTCACCGGTGTGCGCAAAACTGTTTCGCCCAGCCGTTGCAATCATTGCAGCCGTCGCCACCGTGCTCATCCTGCGCCGGCAGTCCTGGTGATGACGCTTGCATGGCTGCGCGGACGCGTCAAGGACTCCTGCCTGCCCCGCCCGGCTCGAACGCAATGCTGATGCATTTCGACCCCCTTTGGGGCGGGAGCAGCATGCCCAGGCATGCAGTACCGATAAGCCACCGCTGGCAGCATAAATTGCTTCGTCCCTGTATCCTTTTGGGCCGCACTTGCCTTTTAGTCAGCTCTTTAACCAGGCCTTTTTGGCAGTCAGCCATTCATTCAGAAAGAACGCATATGGACATGAAAACCTCCCCCCTTTCCTTGCTGAACGACCCCAGCCTGCTCAAAACCGATGCCCTAGTCAACGGCCAGTGGCTGGGCGGCGCCAGCCGCTTTGACGTGATGGACCCCTCCAACGGCAGCAAGCTCGCCGACGTGGCCAACCTGGGCCCGCAGGATGCCGAAAAGGCAATTGCCGCGGCCAATGCCGCCTGGCCCGCCTGGCGCAGCAAGACCGGCAAGGAGCGCCACGCCATCTTGATGAAGTGGTACCAGCTCTTGATGGCCAACCAGGAGGACCTGGCCCGCATCATGACCGCCGAGCAGGGCAAGCCCTTTGCCGAGGCCAAGGGCGAAGTCGCCTACGGCGCCAGCTTTGTCGAGTGGTTTGCCGAGGAAGCCAAGCGGGTCAATGGCGAGACGCTGCCGCAGTTTGACAACACCCGCCGCCTGATGGTGCTCAAGCAGCCCATCGGCGTGTGCGTGGCGATCACGCCATGGAACTTCCCGCTCGCCATGATCACCCGCAAGGTGGCGCCGGCCCTGGCGGCGGGCTGCACCGTCGTCATCAAGCCGGCCGAGCTGACGCCGCTGACCGCGCTGGCGGCGGCCGAGCTGGCGGTGCGCGCGGGCATTCCCGCCGGCGTGCTCAACATCCTCACCACCGATGACAGCGCGGCGGTCGGCAAGGTGTTTTGCGCCAGCAGCGTGGTGCGCCACCTCAGCTTTACCGGCTCGACCGAAGTGGGCCGCATCCTGATGGCCCAAAGCGCGCCGTCGATCAAAAAGCTGGCCTTGGAGCTTGGCGGCAATGCGCCCTTCATCGTGTTCGACGATGCCGAGATCGACTCGGCCGTGGAAGGCGCGATGGCCAGCAAATACCGCAATGCCGGGCAGACCTGCGTGTGCGCCAACCGCCTCTATGTGCAAGAGGCGGTGTACGACCAGTTCGTGCAGAAATTCGCCGCCAAGGTCAAGCTGCTCAAGGTCGGCAACGGTTTTGAGGACGGCGTGGGGCAAGGCCCGCTGATCGAGGACGCGGCGGTTGAAAAAGTGCAGCGCCATGTGGATGACGCGCTGGCCAAGGGCGGCAAGCTGCTGGCCGGCGGCCACAGGCTGCAGGGTCAGTTTTTCGAGCCGACGGTGATTTCAGAAGCCACGGGCGACATGCTCTGCGCCCGCGAAGAAACCTTCGGCCCGTTTGCGCCGGTGTTTCGCTTCAAGCTCGAGCAAGAAGCGATCGATGCGGCCAACAACACCGAATTCGGCCTGGCCAGCTACTTCTACAGCCGCGACATTGGCCGCATCTACCGCGTGGCCGAGGCGCTGGAGTACGGCATGGTCGGCATCAACGCCGGCATCATCGCGACCGAGCATGTGCCTTTCGGCGGCGTCAAGCAATCCGGCCTGGGCCGTGAGGGCTCGAGCCACGGCATGGAGGAGTACCTGGAGATGAAATACCTGTGCATGGGCGACATGCAGAAGTAACCAAGCGCACAAATTGCGCGGAAAGTGCTTGAGATACGCCCTTGGCATCATCGAAGGCTATTGTTTTAATAGCAAACTTCGTATTCCTGCTGAGCGATAGAAGGCTTAAATGCACTTCATCGTGCCTCGGGAGCGTCTTTTTCGGCATTGATTGCCTGGACTTTGACCTTTGGAAATTCCAAAGGACGGGCTGGGTCAAAACTGTGAAATCAAATGGCCTGTACGGTAGGACGCAAGGGATGCATTTGCTTGCGCGCTGTTGAGAGAAGCTTCAATAATTTCGGATACCGTTTCAGCCAGGCGCCCGTCCACCGCTTCCAGGCATTCTGAAATTTCGTTCACCAGCGTCAACAAATTCACCTTTTCCTGAATCAACTCCTGACTCAGGCTCCGCAAAAAGTCCATTTCTTCCTGCATGTTCTTCATGCACGCAATCTCTGTCTTCAAGGCTTCTATTTCGGCGTCTGTTTTACTGATAAACCCAGGCGTGATGCGGTATTGCGCATTTTCAAGCCAACGGGGCGCTTGTCCGCTTTCAGGGCCCAGCAGGTCTCGCCAAACCCCTGTCAGGGGCAAAAAATATTGAATGGGCACGCCCTCTGCCCAAGCCCTGATCACTTCCGCATGCTTATGCGGGCGGTAAAACCCGATAATTTTTTGCCTTCCCGTCTCGCCTCTCTTGAGGGGTGCATCGCAAGGGCTCGGCAGGTTGTTCCTCGGATTGCAGGGCTCTGAATTTTTGCACCGTGTTGGCTCTACCCCCCCGCTTTTCAAACTCCGTTTGCCTTGCACTGAAAGGCTGCCGTTTTCCTGCTGGCGCCCCACCTCGACCTGGCGCGCATTGCGTTGCTGGATGTTTTGTAAATCACCCATGTCCCCTTGACCCGCAGGCATGGCGTAGCGGCCGGCAGTCTTGGGCAACGGGTTGACATCAGAACAAACGTTCACGGTTTTCTTTCAAAATAAAGCGATTCACTCAAAATTTATGCCATTTCAGGCTTGGGCCTGTCACGGCTGGGTTCCTCGATACGGCCAGGCTGCTATAGGCCCCACCAAGCTCCTCACTCTTAGCGAAAAAACCGGCTTGATCCAGTTCGGCTTAATCGTTCAGCAGCGTTCGCAATTCATGGGCAAAACCCACGGAAGCTTTTTTCCATTTGTCGAGGTCCCTCTGCAACTCCTGGTTCTGGATTTCGAGCAGCCGGATATGCTGCCGCTCAGCGCTTATCCGCCTGCCGAAAGCCGCCAATCCCGCGGTGTCAGCGCCCGGATGGCGGGCAATCCCCTGGGCTGACCCGTCCCTTGTTTCATGCGGCACGAAACCCATGCTTCTTGCCTTTTGAACCAGCTCTTTGATCATTTTGAAACCCCTTATTTCATTAGGAAAATAAAGTTCTTGTGTGTTTTAAATATAAAGAGATGGAGCAAAGTTGTGAAGGAAAGGGCTGAGCCGTTTGGCCTATTCACGGATGAGCCGTTTGGACTAAAAGTCCAGTCCCACAAGAACCTCGGCAGACATGAGTGGCTGCATCACAAGGGTCAATGCTTGATCTGTGGCAGAGGTCTTTGGATACAGGACACAAAGCAGAGGCACATCCGGCCACGTTTGCATCAAAGGCGTTCATGTCTTTTTTGTTCCGCCTGGACAACCCTTTTCAAGTGTTTGATGAAGCGCATGACGAGGCGAGACTCTGGCGCATCGCTTGGACGGAGCAGCACCAAGCGAATTGGCATCGCCGGCTTCAATGCACGCACTTCAAAATTTCCGGTGCGCTGCTCTTCAAAAGCAGCGAACGGGTTGATCACACTGACACCCAGACCCGCGCTCACGAAGGCACAGACGGAGGCACCCAGGTCGGATTCGAGAACTGTGCGTGGCTTCGCTCCTGCTGTGGCAAGCGCTTGATCGATTCGCTCTCGGGGGGCGCTCCCAACTGGAAAGGAGACAAAGTCCTCTCCGTTGAGGTCTGCAGCCTCAACTTGTTCCAGGTGGGCGAACCGATGCCCCTTAGGAAACACGACTACACAATCCATTTGCATCAATGTTTCGACTCGCAAGCCGGGTGTATCGTCGCCGTAGAGAATCGCCGCGCCGAGATCGCACAAACCCGATGCAACCCAAGTGTTGACCGTGCTGGCTGCGCCGGAATGAATCGTGACCAAGCTTTCGGGAAGCTCTTTTTTCAGGTTCACCACAGCCCTCGTTAATAGCCCTCCCGCAATTCTTGGCATCGCAGCCACTGAAAGCCGCTCTCCCGCAAAAGAACGGATGTTTGACGCCGCAGCCTCTAACACCTCAAGTCCAACAAACGCCTTCTCGACATCCTGCAAAAAGCGCTTGCCATCCAACGATGCCGATAACCGCGTGCCCCGTCGCTCAAAAAGGGCGAATCCAACAACTGCTTCAAGTTGTCCTATCACCCTGCTAATTTGAGGCTGGGATGTGTGTAATCGGCTTGCGGTCTCCGTCATCGAACCAGTCTGCATAACGATACGAAATGTCTCGATCTGCTTGAGCGTCATGCGGCGATCTTTCATACCATTATTGTATGACGTAGCCTGTATAACGCATTTCTCACATAAAAGGTTTGCTGCAATACTTCGGATATGAACGTAAGAGACAGTACCTTGCCTGCCATCGAGGCGTGTAGCAGTGTTGAATTTGGCTTGCCGATTGACCTTCGCAGTGACACCGTAACGCAACCAACTCCCGCAATGTACGAGCGGATGAGGAGCGCAATACTCGGAGACGATGGCCTGGATGGCGACCCAACTGCGCGGGAGCTGGAGGCATTGGTGGCTGACAAATTAGGCAAGGAAGCAGGCCTGTTCGTCCCTACGGCAACGATGGGAAATCTCTTGGCAGCGATGTCACAAACGCAGCGCCAAGCGAAGGTTCTGATTGAGACGAACGCGCATATGCTTGCCTCGGAATGGGGCGGCGCCATATTGAGTGGGCTCTCCTATGTTGGGGTTCCCGGTTCGCAGGGGGCAATGAACCTGGACAGTCTGCGGCAAGCGCTAAGTCCAACCGGACCATTTCAAGTTGAGCTGATATGCATGGAAACCACCCATGCAAACGCCGGGGGCACCGTGCTGCCACTCGATCACATGCGCGCTGTTCGAGAGGCCGCCGGCACCGCCGGGGTACGCGTGCACGTGGACGGTGCCCGTCTCTTCAATGCCGCAGTGGCGTTGAACTTGTCACCAGACGCGCTTACCTGCTTTGCAGACACCGTTGTCATATGCCTATCCAAGGGACTTAGCGCTCCCGCAGGCGCTGTCCTGGTGGGGGATCTCCCCACGATTGACAAGGCGCGGCACCTTCGCAAGATACTGGGCGGAACTCAGCGACAAGTCGGCATTGTCGCGGCAGCAGGTTTGGTAGCGATTGAGACCATGACAGACAGGCTGGTCGAGGACCATCTGTTGGCCAAACGTTTAAGCGCAGCGCTCAATACTATCCATGACGCTGCGCTGCAGGCAAACACCCCACAGACGAACATCGTTTTCGCCGATTTGGGGGAAAGCGGGCCTGACAGTAGCGTTTGGGCCTCTCAACTAAACCGATTGGGAGTTCTGGTGCGCCCCTGGGGTGAAAGACGCCTTCGTCTTGTTACCCACCGGCACCTTGACGATGCATCCATAGACGGTGCAGTCGCCGCCTTCCGAAAAGTAGCGGAAGTTTTACTCGAAGGCTGACCGCCTGTTCAAACTGACCAGTCCTAATTTTTACACTTCAGGAGCTCAATAGTGATCCAGACATCCCGCCGCGACTTTGTCGCCTTGCTCGGTTCGGCCACAGCTTTGTCATGGAGCAGCTCCGCTTTTGCAAATACTTTCCCAAGCCGCCCCATTCGACTTGTTGTTCCGTATGCCCCAGGCGGCGGTTCCGATTTTATTGCTCGACTGATCTCTCAAAAACTAAATGAAGCAACAGGCTGGACTGTTGTTGTGGATAACAAGGCTGGCGCGTCGGGCCTGATAGGAACAGATGCAGTGGCGAAAAGCGTTGCCGATGGCTACACGCTTCTTCTGGCCGATGCCGCGCATGCCACCAACGCCGCGGTTCAGCCAAAAAGCCCATTTGACCCTATAAGAGACTTTGCTCCGTTAACGCTTGTCGGATCTTCACCCCAACTTCTTGTAGCGCATCCATCCTTCCCAGCAAACTCCCTGAAGGAATTGCTTGCCTTGCCGCGTGACCAGGTGGCCAATTACGGAGTGGGTACGCCCGGACAGGGTTCCGGCCCCCACCTTCTCTATGAGCTGCTGAAGCTTAAGACCAAGATGGAACTGGTGCATGTGCCTTATAAAGGAGGGGCTGTTGCGTTGAGCGATGCCGTCGGCGGGCAAGTTCCCATGGTCATCAACTCCATTCCTGCATGCATGCCTCATCTCAAGGCCAAACGCTTGAAAGCGCTGGCAATCGCGAGCACAGCCCGAGATCCTAAACTTCCTGATATTCAGACATTCAATGAAAGCGCTTCAGGAATCGTTGTGAGCAGCTGGTACGGCGTGATGGCACCGGCCAAAACTTCCCCGGAGGACATACGAATCATCACCGCTGCACTTGAACAGGTATTAAACATGCCTGAAGTGAAAACCAGACTTGCAGACGCGTTCATCGATCCCATGCCCAAGGGTTCACAGGCCTTTTCGGAATTTTTGCAAGCCGATATCGACCGCTGGCGATCGGTAGTTAAACAGACGGGATTCACGCTGGCCACCTGATTCAGGTCAGTGGCAAACCCGCGTAAAATGTAGGTTCTGCGGGTGTAGTTCAATGGCAGAACGGCAGCTTCCCAAGCTTCATACGAGGGTTCGATTCCCTTCACCCGCTCCATGACTCTCTAAGTGCTTGATTGCATTGGGCATTTAGCGTTTTTTACGCTTCGATACAGCGCACTCATACAAAGTGAGCTGCTATGGAAGGTATTTTCAGGCGTCCAAGTGGTGTTTACTATGCCCGATTGGGGGTGCCGATACGGTTGCGACAACTGCTTGAGAAAGTAGAGCTCATCGCGTCGACTGGGACGCGCAACCTTATGCTAGCAAAAATCGTTGGTGCCGGTATTGTGCAGACTTGGCGAAAACGCTTGCTGGAATTCGATGGCCTCTGCATGGATATTGTTCAGCTAACAATTGGATCGCCAGTCATCACTCGGCTTTCCTTTGGCGTGCCGTTTGCCTGCAAGTCCAGTTCCTTCTGCAACACCGTGCGTATTGCTTATCCAGCCCCTGATGGGGCCAAGGTAAACCATACGCAGGCGCCCTTTCCCACTTCCCCTTCCAGGCGAAGCCAGCCGCCATGGCGTTCAACGATTTTGCGAACTGTAGCTAGGCCAAGCCCAGTACCTTCAAACTCCTGTGCATCGTGCAGGCGGTGAAAGGGAAGGGACAGTTTTTCTGCGTAAGCCATGTCGAACCCGGCGCCATTGTCACGCACACAATACACCGTGGCTGCTCTTGATTCTGGCGAACCCGGTACGCTGGTGGACGTAAACGTAATCTGCGCGCACTCGACCTTGGCGGTAAATTTCCACGCATTACCTATCAAATTGGACATTAACGAGCGCATCATCTTGATGTCGCAGTGTGCCAGCATTGCGTTTTGTATGTTCAGATCTACTTGCCGATCGGGGTCGCGTTCCATCAACAATTCAGCGACTTCTTGCGCAATCTGCGAAAGGTCAGCCGTTTGCACCTGCATTGCAGTGCGGGAAATGCCCGCCAGCGCCAGCATGCCGGCAGACACCTCGTCCATCTGCTTGACGCTGGCCCGCATTCTGGTCAATAAATGCACAGCCCGCTCCGAAGCGGCCGTCCCCAATTCCCTGCCAAGAAGTCGTGTAAAGCCATCGATGATGGTCAGCGGTGAGCGCAGATCATGGGCAATGGAGTAGGCAAAGCTTTCCAGTTCACTGTTGGACGAGCGCAAGGCGCTCTCTATCTCTTTCAGTGCAGTGATGTCAAGCTCATGACCTACCCAGAAATCAACTGCCCCTTGGTCATCCAGCACCGGCGAAGCCCTGCAGGACATGGTGCGAAAGGAGGCATCGGCTGAGCGCAGCCGGCGAATCGACTCAAATGTATCGCAAGCATTCAAGGCGCGCATTCGCTCGCCAACAGTCGCTTTTAGGTCATCAGGGTGAATGATGGACAATATTTCCTTGCCCAGCCAGTCCTGCGCACTACCCCCAAGCAGGCGGGCGCCCTCTGCATTGAGATAGGTGATGCGCGTGGCCGAAGCGTCCAAGGTCCAGATAATGGCCGGAGCCTGGTCTGCCAGCGTGTGAAAGAGCGCTTCCTGGCGCGTCAGCGCCCGGGTTCGCGCGAGCACCCGCGCTTCAAGATCCGCATTGAGATCACGCAGCATGTTTTGACTGCGCCAGCGCTCGGTGATGTCCAAATGCATGACCACCGCACCGCTGGGCACGCTTTCAGATAAAGGCGCAACACGCATGAGGAACCAGCGCTGCTGTGCAGGGGCGTGGCAAGCGTACTCCAATGAAAAACTATTTATCTTTCCAAGAAGGACAGACCGGATGCCGGCTGCGGCCGCTTTGGCTTCATCCGAATCACGCCCCTTCGCCCGAGCGCAGACATCCAGATAGTTCACCGCGACCGCATCTCCCGGCTGCTTCAAGCCATTGGCGCTGCCAAACTGCGCCCAGGCCGCGTTCACCGAGACGATGACGCCGCGCGCATCGAGCAGCGCGATGCTGGCAGGCAGGGCCGTTAAGATCGCAGCTTGCCTGGTCTGTTCGCTTTGCCGCAAGTGGCCCTGTGCGCGGCGCAGCACGATACTGCGTCCGGCTTCGTCCATGACGGAATCCACTTCGCCCCCTAAAAGCTCGTCGAGTCGCTGGTCGGTTGCATGAAGCGTCCTGATCAGGCTGAGTATTTCCGCGCTTTTGTCCTGCATTGACGCCATGGCCGGGATGCTCACGGCACCATATCTTCGATTTCCAGCGCATGCAACAAGATCTGTTCATTGCTCAGGGTGCCGACGATTTTGCGAACGGGCTGTGGCGAAAGCTTCACCATGGCAGGGGTCATCAAGATGCCTTCGGCGAGCGCCCTTAAAGGCTCAATGAAGACGTCCACAACTTCGATGTGATGGCGCTCGGGCAAATGCGCGATGCACAGGTTCGTCAGGTTGCGCAATGCCTGGGCCGAGTTGACGGTGTCGCCCGCCACAAACAGGCGAAACCTGAAGAATGGCGCTGGCTCCATGGGCGGGCTCACTCAGGCGCAGGGCTCGACTCGTCGGCGCCCCTCAGTTCGCGGATCCGGGCCAGGCCGCGGACCAGCTCGCCTTCTCGGCCTTCGCGGGTGCGATTCAACAAAGTCTTTTCCACCTGTTTGGCCACCAATTCGGTCTGCAGCGACTTGGCCCGCACCTGCAGCACCGCTTCTTCGGCATCGAGGTTGACCAGGTTAAGCTGCTCTGCCACTTCGGCAAGCTCTTTCGCGGCGCGCTCGGCGCTCTCCTTTTGCCAGCGCAATGTGCCCATCAGGACCTCGCCGCCAGCTGTGTAAATGTCAGCCAGTGTGATGCCCTCGTCGCTCAGGATCAGCTCGCGCACCTGGTTGGAGTGGGCAGTGCCACGCGACTTGATGATGGACAGCCCGCGGTTGCGCTCGCCGGCTTGCACCAGATAGTTCAGATGAATCCAGGTGTCTGCCATGGTCGAGATCTGAAGAGGCGTGCCGCCGTCGACGTGGCCTCCAATCTCGTCGAGCAAGCTGGTACACACCAGTGTGATGCCGTCAGCCTTGGTCCAGTCGATCAGCCGCTCGGCCACGCCGTGCGCGGTCAACTCGTTCCCGGACTTGGACAAGGTGGAAACCGGGTCAATGACCAAACACCTGGCCTGGTGTGCCCGGGCCAGTGCCTTGATGCGTACCAAAAGCGTTTCAGCGCTGCCGGTAATGGTGCGGGCCGAGACCATGCGCAACAAGCCACACTTGACAAATCGTTCCAGCCGTAGGGAAACAGATTCAAGATTGCGCAGCACTTCGCTGCCGTCGGAGTCAAAGCTGACAAACAGCGTGCGCTCACCGCGCTCACAGGCCGCTTGCGCGAACGCGCCGCTCAGGGTGGTTTTGGCGGTGCCGGGAAAACCGGTGATCAAAACGCTGGCATTGCGGTAATAGCCGCCTCCCAGCATGGTGTCGAGCCGCTCCACGCCGCTCGTCACCCGCTCGGTGGAAACGCTGGCATCGATGCGGCCGAGTTTTCGGGACACAGCCACGTCAAACCCTTGGGCGCTGATCACGAAGGGCGACTCGTTTTCGTCAAAACCTGAGCCCCGGTATTTCTGGATACGCAAATTTCGCTGCGACACGCCCATGATGACGCGGTGGTTCAGCACGACGGCGCAGTCGACCATGAACTGCATAAAACCAAAGGGTTGCTGGGTGAAGGAACTTGCCGGTTGTTGCGCGAATGAGCTTGCCTCGTCCGCTCCTTCCTTGGCAGTAATGAGTCCAGTCAGTTCATGAGCCAGCAGCCACTCGTGCAGGCGATAGACCTCGCGCCGTCTGGCCATCGGGTCCGGGAGCATGGCCAGCATGATATCCAGGGCATCAAACACGATACGGCGTGCACCCATGGCCTTTACTTGCGCACCTAGCGCGGCCAGCATGCCGCTCAGATCAAAGGTACCCGATTGAATCAGGTCCGGCGCAGGCTGGGCATCGAGAAAAAACAAGCCCTTGGGCTGGAGTTCTTCCAGGTTGAGGCCAAATCCCTCAAGATTGGCAGCAATGCGCTGCGGGGCTTCCTCGAAGGCGACAAAAATGCCCGGCTCGCTGCATGCCCGCACGCCGTGCACCAGGAACTGCATTGCAAAGATGGTTTTGCCAGAACCTGGACCGCCCACCAAAAGCGTGGTTCGCCCTGCTGGCAAGCCGCCGCCGGTGATTTCATCAAAGCCGATGATCCCGGTTTGCGCTTTATGGGCCGACTTGTGCGTTGAGGGTGAATTCAAATTCATGGGGAAACCCTTTTGTTAACTGCTGACTGTTTACAGTCAGCCCTGCGGGTGTCCAGCACTGCGCAATACCTAATTTATGGTGTACCTAGCAACCTTTACAGGTACTGCCCGGCTTGCAAATCAATGCGGTTATTTGCTTTCAAACAAATTTGATAAAACTATTTTATTGTTTCCGCTTGTATCAAATTAAATGTATTTGCAATACCGGGCTAGATTGTAGGATAAACCCTAAGGTTTATAGCTGGAACGGGCTACTCTCAGAATTTGACGCTCAGGAATTTGGGTATGGCAGGACTGGCAAAAGTCTTTAGCTCCTTTTCTAGAGGATTGCACGACAACTCCGGTGTCGGGGATTTCAACGATTGCGCCACCTGCAACCAGGCCAGCACCGGTCGTTCAGTCTGATTTCGGGCCTTTTTACTTCTGGGTGGACCAGAAATTCTGGCCCGTGCTGGCTCAGCCCAGCTTGATGTTCACGTTTTTGGTGTACGTGAATTCCATCAGTTCAGCGAAAGACTCTTCGCGGCCAATGCCAGAGTTCTTGATGCCGCCGAAAGGCGCACCCATGAAATGCTGGCTGGAGTTGTTGATCCAGACGTACCCGGTCTGAATGCGCTTGGCTGCCCGGTGGGCCGTGTTCAGGTTCTGGGTCCAGATGGAACCGGTCAGGCCAAAATCAACGCCGTTGACCTGCTCGAACAGCGTGTCTTCATCGTTCCACTTGAAAACCGACATGATCGGGCCAAAGACCTCTTCACGGGCCAGGCGCATGTGGGGCTGCATGTCGGCAAACACCGTTGCCTCGTAAAAAAAGCCATCCTTCAGCAGCGGATCGTCTGGCTGCTTGCCGCCGCACACCAGGCGGCCGCCGTCCTCCAGCCCGGCAGCGACATAGTGCTTGACCTTCTCCAGCTGTGCCTGGCTCACCAGAGAGCCCATCGTGGTCTTCGGGTCGGTGGGTATGCCCGGTTTGTGGCGCAGCGGCAATAATTTGACCACCTGCGCCAGCACCTCGTCATGGATGGATTCGTGCAGGAATACACGGCTGGTCGAGCCGCAGCTCTGGCCCGACCAGGTGAAGTTCATGCCGCCGATGATGCCGTTCACCAGCTTGTCCATGTCCGCATCGGGGTAGGCGATCAGCGCATTTTTGCCGCCCAACTCCAGCAGTACCGGCTTCAGGTCCTCGGAAGCGGTTTTCATCACGGCCTTGCCGGTGGGGACACCGCCGATCAGGGTGAGCTTGCGCACCAGGGGGTGGCGTCCCATCGCATCACCGCATTCGCGGCCGCCGCACAGAAAATTGGCGACGCCGGGCGGAAATATGTCGCCGACCAGTTCGGCCAGCCGAAGGATGGACAGCGGCGCCTGGTCGGGCGACTTGATCACCACCGTGTTGCCGGCCGCAAGTGGCGCTGCCAGGCGGGCGGCGGCAAACATGAACGGATGGTTGTAGGCGACGATACGGGCAATCACGCCCAGGGGTTCTTGCAGCGTGTAGTTGAAGTTGCCCTCCCCCATCGGAATGGTTTCTCCCTTGATCTCGGTTGCCAGTCCGGCGAAGTAGTCGAGGCAGTCGGCGGCAAAACCCGCATCCATCGCCAGGGCGGAGACCGGGTTCCCGTTGTTGAGGGAATCGAGCTGCGCCAGCGGCATCGCATGCTCGCGCAGCACGGCGGCGGCCTGGCGCAGGCAGCGCCCCCGCTCTACCGGCGGCGTGGCCGCCCACGCGGGAAATGCCGCGTGGGCGGCCTGCACGGCGGCATCGACGTCAGCGGCGTCGGCAACGGGCGCCGTGGTGATGGCCTCGTTGTAGGTCGGGTTGATGGTTTCAAGATAACGGCCCGCCTTGGGCGCATGCCAGGCGCCGCCGTAGTACAGACCACGCTGTGTCGGCAAAATGCCGGCTGGAATTTCGTGTGCACGCATCGATTCGATTCCTTAAAAATCAGTCAGAAGTAGCTGGCCTTCACAGCGCATCCAGGCGCGGATGAACCAGTGGGCCAAGTGGGAAAGCCAGCCCGAAATCACGCTGGCCTGCAACCGCAATAGCCGTGCTCCCTGCAAGTCCAGAAGCTACTAAATTTATAGCAAACTATGCAATACCTGCCTGCGCTAGAGGCATATTTAATTCAAAAAACCCCTTTTCCGGCCAAAAACGGCGGCGCGCTAGTCGTCAGACCGCGTCAGACCGGCTGTCATGGTCGGGCTGTAGCCGGTCTGCACGATCACGTCGATCACCACGGTTTCGCCCTTTCGGACAGCGGCGATGGCCTCATCCAGTGCACGCTCCAGTTCGGCCCCGTCTTCGACCGGCCCGATCCCGATCAGGCCCTGGGCGCGCGCCATCATGGCCAGGTCGGGCGCCGGGTCGCTGATGCGCTGGCCAATCCAGCGGTTTTCGACCGGCCGCTTGCGCTGACGCGCCACGCGCTCCTGGTGCAGCTCGTCATTGAAGAAGGAGCGGTTGTTGACAACCACCATGAGCAGCGGAACCCGGGCATTGGCTGCCGTCCAGAGCGCGTTCACGCCCATCATGTAGTCGCCATCGCCAATCACGGCGACCGGCAGGCGGTCTGTGCCTTTGAGGGCCAGCGCGGAGCCGATGGCCATGCCGGGGCCTGAGCCGATGCCGCCGCCGCCGTCGTAGCCAAGGAAGTCCAGCGGATGCCTGAAATCCCACATCTCGCCGCTCCAGCTCAACGGCAGGCGCATCAGACAGAGGGTTTCGTCCTTCAGGGCGCGCTTGAGCGCCACGGCCACCAGCGGAACCGTGAGCGATCCATCGCCACTGGGCTGCGGTTCGGCAGGAAGAGGCGCCTTGGGCGGCGCCTCGACGAGGCGCGGCTTGACATGGTGGTTCAGCAGCGTCACTGCGGGCTCCGGCTCGGACAGCAGGTGCAGGTCGACTGGCGGCAGGCCCTGATGGTCCATGCTCCAGCCATTGTGGCTGTACTGGTCCACCGAAACCTGGATGACGCGGCTGGTCACGGTTTGCGTGCCCCAGGCCTGTTTGAGCGTTCCCGCCAGGTCAACCCAGTCCAGGCTCAGCACCACATCCGCGCCCTTGAGGACGGCCATGGACGCTGCGGACAGGAAGGTGCCGCACGGGGCGGCATGCAGGCGATGGTCAGTCGGAAAGGCAGCGCCCACCTTCAGGTCGGTCAGTACCTCGGCATTGAGGGTTTCGGCCAGCTGGATGCGCTCGGCCCAGCCTTCCTCGCTGCGCGACACCCGGCCCATCAGCAAGACGGGGCGTTGGGCGCCCGACAGCCATGCGGCCGCCTGCGCAATGGCGGCATCCGAGGGGCGCGCGGGCGCCGGGGCCTTGTAGCGCGCCGGGTCTGGCAAGACCGGTTTTTCAGTGAGCTTGGATTCCTGCAAAGCGGCATCAAAGCAGACATAGACCGGGCCCTGCGGCGCCGTGGTGGCGATCTGCGCCGCCCGCAGCATGGCTTCCTGCGCCGCCGCCACCGAAGCCGGCTGGGCGTCCCACTTGATGAAGTTGCGCACCAGCGCGCCCTGGTCCTGCGCGGTGTGGATCCAGTCGATCCAGGGGCGCCGCTTGGCGGCATCCACCGGGCCCGTGGCCCCCATCACGATCACCGGCATGCGGTCGACCCAGGCATCAAAAATCGCCATCGACCCATGCATCAGGCCGACGTTGCTGTGCAGGATGGCGCCAAGCGGTTTGCCGGTCACCTTGGCATAGCCATGGGCAATCGCCACCGCATGCTCTTCATGCAGCACCACGATCATCTGCGGTTTTTCGTTGCCCAGATGATTCACAAGGCTGTCATGCAGGCCGCGAAAGCTGGCCCCGGGGTTGAGCAGCACATAAGGAATGTCCATGGCGCGCAGCATGTCGGCCAGCACGTCGCTGCCCCAGATGGCATCGTCGGGATCGGACGGTAATGGAATGTCCCGGCGCACGGCCGAGCTGGAAAAAGCAGTCATAAATTTCCTGTGGAACAGTCTGAAGGGTGAGTGCGGCCGTTTTATTCGGGCTGGATGTTGGCAGCCTTGATAACGGCGGCCCAGCGCTTTTGGTCGTCGGCGATGAGTTTTGTGAATTCGGCAGGCGTGCTGCTTTCGGCAAAAATGCCCTGCTCGGCCAGCTTGTCGCGCACTTCGGGCAAAGCCAGCGAGCGGCGCAGTTCGGCATTGAGCTTGTTGACAATCGCTGGCGGCGTCTTGGCGGGCGCCACCATGCCGATCCAGATGTCGCTTTCATAGTTGGGAACCGTCTCGGCAATGGTCGGCACGTCGGGCAACAGCGCCAGGCGCTTGGTGCCGGTCGTGCCCAGCGCGCGCAGCTTGCCGCTGCGGATGTGCGGCAGCGCCGAATTGATGGGGCAGAACATTACATCGACCGTGCCGCCCAGCACATCCACCAGCGCCGGGGCGGAGCCCTTGTAGGGAATCTGCGTGAGGCGGGTGCTGGTCATGGACTTGAAGACTTCAGCGGCCATGTGCTGGGGGCTGCCCGAGCCTGCGGAAGCATAGGAAAGCTTGTCGGGGCTGGCCTTGGCCTGCGCGATCAGTTCGGCCACCGACGTGGCCGTTACCTTGGACGACACCACCAGCACCATGGGCACCCGGCCCAACAGCGTGACCCCCTGCAGGTCCCTGAGCACATCGAACGGCAGCTTGGGGTAGAGCACCGGATTGACCGCCACCGTCTGGTTGGGCGCAATCGCGATGTTGTAGCCGTCGCCCTCTGCCTTGGCCATGAAGTCGGTGGCAATATTGCCGGCGGCGCCAGGCTTGTTGTCGACAATGACCGGCTGGCCAAATGATTCGGCCATTTTTTGCCCCAGGATGCGGGCAAGCACGTCGTTGGAGCCGCCCGGCGGCAACGGCACGACGATATGAATGGGCCGGGTCGGGTAGTCTTGCGCCCAGGCAAGGGGGCTGGCCGCTGCAGCCAGTAGGCAGGTGGCTGCGAGCCATGTACGGCGTTTGAATTTCATGCTTGTCTCCTGGAGTTATGAACCAACACCAGCCATCCTAGTGAGGACAGCGCATTGATTCAATCTTGAACTTTGAATCAATGTGAACAAAAGTCCTCGACTGAGGCCTCATTCCATTTCCAAAGCAGTCCGAGACCAGACGCGCTATGCGACTGGCCTGGCCGGGCCGACAAACTTGGCGCGGGGGCGCAAAAGGGTTCCGGCAGCGCGCTGCTCCTGCACATGCGCCACCCATCCAGCTGTGCGGCCCAGCACGAACAGCGCGGCGCAGGCCTGGCGTGGCAAGCCCATTGCACGCGCCAGCACAACCATCGCCAGTTCCTGCCGCGGCATCAGCCCTGTCGAAGCTCGCATCTCGTCGATAAAACTCAATACCGCGTGCAATTCGGGGCGCACGGCTTGCCGGTGCAAAGCAATGTCCAGCAGCTGAAGCGCACGCGGATCCCCTTGGGGATAAAGAGGGTGATCGAAGCCTGGAACGCCCCGCCCCTGCGCATGCAGCCGCCGGGCGCGCTTGACCAGGACGGCCCGGGTCTGCGAATGCCCCAGAAAGGTCTCCACCCGCTCATACATCCTGCCCACATCGCTGCCAGAAGTCGCGCACAGTGCTGAGGCAATGCAGCTGTGCAGCGTTCCACCGGCAGAGGCCACCACACGTGCGCTGAGTGTTCCGGGCGGCAATTCATGGTCCGCCATCAGAATCAGCATGGCCGTCAAGGCGGTGCTGTTTTCGGTGGTGGGGGCGATGGCCATGGCGCGGAGCAGCCCGTTCACCAGCGACTCACCCCTGCCCATGGGCCGGTAGTTGCACAAGCCTCCCTCAAAGCCGAAGCATCCCGCGATGGCCTGCATGATCTCGCGCGCTGCGGCCAGTGTCCTGCCTTGGGACATCGGCTCGGTTGCCGAGGCGTGGCGCAGGCCGAGCATGAGCACGACCATTGCAAACGCTTCCAGAAGGTTGCCACGCGCCTGGCACGAAGCCAGCGTGTGCGCCAGGCTCAACAGTTCCACGGGCGGCTTTCGCACCGGCCACGGCGGAGACTGAACCTGCAATTGGCCTGTCCAGAGCAGTTCGGCCACGGACTCAAATGATGCGCCGCTACGCACCAGGTCTGCCGCGAGATGCCCCCGGTATCGCGGCCCCTGCGCGGTGATTTCCGTGATTGACGTGGGCAAGATGGGCTCACCCCAGTTCATCGCGGAGGCCGCTGCCGGGCCATGCCCCGAACGCGCGAGCGAACGCTTGCTGACCCGGTCAATGTCGGCGCGCAGATAAAGCCTGTCTTTTTGCCCTTTCTGTGGAATGCTGTGTATCCACCCACGGCTGACGTAGGCGTAGAGCGTCTGCGGCCGGACCTTGAGGATTTCCATGGCCTGCCTGGCCGAGGCGTAGTCACGGCGCCAGGGTTGATCCGGATTTTCCATCACAGGATTTTGCTCAGCGAAGCACGACGATGACAATCCCCATCATGGTCAGTGCACTGCCCAATAGCGTGACCGGCGTAATGGCCTCTTTGTCCTTAAAGATCAGGTAGTTAAGCGGAAAGATGAGAAGCGGGGTGCACAGGGTGACCAGCGTGGCAACCGAAAGCGGAATGTAGCGCATGGAGGCAATCACACACATTTGCGCCGAAATGGTCAGGACACCCAACAAACCGTAGAGCCAGACACCACTGCGGCGCGCGGATTTCAAGGTCTGCATGAAATTTTGCTTGCCCGAACTGAAAAGCAGGTGCAGCAGCAATCCAGCGACTGCGCCGGTCAGCGCCCCCAGGATGGGTTCGTTCCATGCGCGAACGGCGGTACCGCGCAGCACATTGCCAACCGCATAGGCCAGCGAGCTTCCCAGGCCCAGCAGCAGCACCGACCCCAGCAAACGCGCATGCAGTGATTCCTTGACCTGAGCCTGGCCTGATGGTGATGGTGGGGGCTTTTTGCCACCCGCGAAAAAGCCCGGTTTATAGCCAACCAGCATCAGGCCGGCAATGGTCATCACCATGCCAAAGCCGACCCATGACGAGATTTTTTCGCCCAGCAGCGACCATGCGATCAGCGCGGTGAACAACGGACTGCTCACTTGAAAAATACTGGCCTTGGCCGCGCCAAAACGCGCTACCGATTCATAAAAGAACCAGCGTCCCAGATAAGTGGCAAATACCCCTGACGCCGCGAACAGCCCAAAAGCATAGCCATTCCACTGCAAGCCATCGGCTCTGAGCCACCACTGCACCGCAAATGCCAGCGCCGAAAACACCACATTGGTGGTGGTGGCAATCAAAAATCCCAGGCCGAGGTTGATCTGCGTCGAAGCGGCCTTGGCAACCAGAATGCCTGCAGAGAAAAGCAGCAGTCCGCCCGTTGACAACAAGTAGCCCAGGACGGTGTCAGACATATCTACATGGTTGCAACGCCATCATGGGAGTCAAATCTTGAACGCCTCAAGCGACTCCGGGGCAAACAGCTCATGCGGCGCCAAAAGACGTTTTGAAAGCCCTTGCTCAAAGGAGTAACGCAAGAAAGTCTGCAAGGTGGCCTCATTCTTCTCGAAGCCATAAGGCCAGAAGTCTTCCCCCATCTCCTGCCTGACCTGCTCGACATGGGAGGTCAGCCACGGCAGCATCACCTTCAAGGCGGCTGTCTCGTAGAGGTCTTCGTAGGTGCGGCGCTGCGATTCCTCAAGCGCCTTCATCAGCGAGCGCGCAACCCAGCGGTTGGCCTCATACACATCGCGGCGAATCGCCACCGCATGCATGATAGGAAACATCTTCGTTTCACGAAAATAATTTCGCTCCACCTGCTCGTAGTCTTCAAATAGACGCTTGACCTTGCCGCCCCCATTGAGAAAACTCGACGGCATCCGGGCTGTGTACAGCGCATCGATTTCGCCGTCGAGCAGCATCCTGGCCAATGTCTGTTCGGGGCCGATGCGCTCGACCTTGATGTTGGCCGGCAGGTCCAGCTTGATTTTTTCAGAGCGGCCCGGCTCCTCTTCGCCTCCGGTGAAATACCTGACGCTGTCCACGGGCACGCCGTAATGGTCAGACAGGATGCCGCGAATCCAGACGGGCGCCGTCATCTGGTATTCGGGATTGCCGACGCGCTTGCCGATCAGGTCCTTGGCCTCCCGGATGCCCGAGTTGGCATTGACATAGATGCAGGAGTGGCGGAAAAACCGCGAGGGGAAGACGGGAATCGCGACAAACGGCCGGGACTCGTTGAACATGGATACCGTGTACGACGAAAGCGACATTTCGGCCACGTCGAATTCCTTGTGCCGCAGCATGCGGAAAAAGGTTTCCTCCACCGGCATGTTGAGGTAGTTCAGCTCAATACCGTCGGGCTGAACGCTCCCGTCCATGAGGGCACGGGTGCGGTCATAGTTCCAGCAGCCGAAGGTAAGTTTGAGTTTGGCCATGGATAGATTCACTCCTGTTTGATGCCCGCGGCGGCAATGGCTTTGGCCAGGCGTTCGTTTTCGCCCAAGATGGCTTTGTTGTAATCGGCAGGACCCGCGCCAATCGGGTCGATGCCGGCCTTGTTGAGGGTCTGGATGACTTCAGGCATCTTGGCAACCTGGGCCATTTCCAGGCTGATGCGTTCGATGGCACTGGCCGGCGTGCCGGTAGCGGCCAGAATGCCGACGATGGGCGCAAAATCAAACCCCGGAATGGTTTCAGCAAGGGTGGGAACATTGGGTTCCTGGCTGGAGCGGGTTGCCGCATTGGATGCCAGCAGCTTGGTCTGCCCCGCGCTGACAAATCCGGCCAGCGACGGCAGCGCAGAAAAGAGGACATCGACCTGTCCCCCGATCAGCGCAGGCACCGATTGCCCCGAACCCTTGAAGGGCACATGCGTGATCTGCAGGCCCAGCGCGGCTTTCATGGCTTCCATGGTCAGATGATGGGTGCTGCCCACGCCAGAGGAGCCGTAGTTCAAAGTGCCCGGCTTGGCCTTGGCCAGGGCGATGAATTCCTGGAGATTGCTTACGGGCACCTTGGCATTGGCAGCCAGGTAAAGCGGTGCGCGCGCTGCAAGCGATACCGGCATGAAGTCCCGCTTGTAGTCGTAGCCGAGGTTCTTGTAGATGGCTGGATTGATGGAAAACATCGACCCATCGGTCACCAAAAAGGTATAGCCATCCTTGGGCGCCGAAGACAAGGCCTGCGCGGCTACCACGCCGTTGGCGCCGGGCTTGTTGTCCACCACCACAGCTTGTCCCAGCCGATCGCCCAGCCGCTGCGCAAAAATGCGCGCGACTGTATCGGGCAAACCGCCTGCTGAATAAGGCACCACGAACTTGATGGGCCGGTTGGGATAGGCGGCTTGGCTGTGCGCAAGCATGGGAATGAATAAAGAGCCGCTCAGCACGGCGGCGGTGGCAAGGGCAATAAAACGGCGCTGCTTCATGGCATATCTCCTGGCGGGATGGAAAGTTTCAGAGTGAACCGGCAATCGACCACCGGGTGAGGGCCCTTGCCTCGGTATTTACTGGCTGGGAGCGGATTCATCAGTCGATTCAGCTATCGAATAAGAGGGCTCCAGTGCCGGCTTGACCGAATCCCAGACATAACTGGCCTCGAAAGACCGCCAGTCGGTGGTCTTCGGAACAATCGCCTGGTAGGCGCATATGCTGGAAGGAATACGGAGTTCGCCTGTGCCAATGGCGGGCTCGCCTTTTTGGAAAGCGCGCACGGCGTCCAGCATCTGCCTGCGAAACTGCACCACCGCCACGTCGCTGGCGCCAAGCCGCTCATGGGACCTGTCGGCGATGGGGCCCATGGTGACCCACATCGCAATATCCTGATTCGGGAAACCGGTGATCCCGGTGAAGTTTCCGGCTTTCATGGCCGCGCGGTCCTGCCAATAGAAGTTGTCGCGATTGCGCAGCGGCCTGTACTGCCGGTCCAGATCGACACCGACTTGCTGGCCCAGGAACTTGCGCCATGCATCGGTGTCAGGCGTTTGCGACGGGTGGCCCCAGGCGATGAAATAAAACGCGGTATTCGTGTCATCCATCGGTACGTTGATGTTGGCCACGTTGTAGAGGTTGTTGGGCGGAATCAGGGCAGTGGCCGGTGCAACAAAGACAGTCGAGCGCACGTAGTCATTGACAGCGGCGTTTTTGATGGGACGCCGTATCGCGGCGTAGCGAAAACCGTAACCACCGCGCTCCACCTGCATCCGGGGGGCCTTGTCTGTTGACGGACGCAGCCAGTTGGTCTCGGTGGCCTCGGCGCCTTCCACGCGCGCTGGAACCATGTCGGAGGAATGCAGGCTCGAACTGTGGGCAGAATCAATGGCGCCTTCCAGAATTTGCGCCCAATTGCAGGGAATGATGGCTTTTGCGATCGTTACCTTGGCATCAGCCGTGGGTGCCCAGGCCGGTGGCTCGAACTCGGGCCGGGTATCGGGCGGGCCCATGTAGGCCCAGACGAATCCGCCCCATTCTTTTGTCGGATACGCCAGATGCTTGACTTTTTTTGCCATCGCGCTGGCCGCGGGTTCGGACACCATCTCCACCACGTTGCCGTCCACATCCATCTTCCAGCCATGGTAGAGACAGCGCAGCCCGCACTCTTCATTACGGCCGAATACCAGCGAGACGCGCCGGTGCGGGCAATACTCGTCCATCACGCCGATTCGGCCCAGGGTGTCGCGGAAAACCACCAGATCTTCACCGAACAGCCGAGCCCTGATGGGCGTGCCGTCGGGCTCGCCCACCTCTTCGATCAGGCACACCGGCGTCCAGTGCCGGCGCATTAACTGGCCCATTGGGGCGTCGCCTTCGACGCGGCAAAGCAAATAGTTGTCTTCAACAGTCAGCATGGCAGACGTCCTTCAAATAAATTGCATTGGATTGGGCCTGGTTTGATCTGAAGCAGGAAACAGTGCGTCATTCAGTTGATTGAAATTATTCTTAGATAGCTAAGGTATTAAGATTTTTTGACTTTGTCAATCACCTTTCCGAAAGGAACGATGCGTAGTAACCCTAAGCGTTTTGTCGGGCTTAAACCATGGGGCAAGCAACGACGATCGTTTTGTATCGAGATCAGATTTGGGGAGAATTTCAATCAAAGCAGGGATTACGTAGTAATACCAAACGCCGGGAAAACCACCGAAAACCCCCTTGGCACGGCGCAGCCAAACCCCTAAGCTGAAGATTGTTTGGCAGCGCTATCTTTCGTTTCAGTTGCTTTCTGCAGATTTACAAAGTTGTATCGAGCTTGTTGAGTTGGCAGGAAGCAGTTCAGTTTTTCCGTTAACCCAGTTTTGGCATGCCCCGAAACCGCAGTGGACAGGTACTGCAATCCACCGATGCCATCGGGCCCAGTCAATCCTTTGTAAACATAGCGGATTCATGCGTTTTATTTTAAAAATCAAAGGACACGGGCGTCATTTCGCAACCAGTCGAATCGACAGCGAATGACTGGCCTGAACGCAAATTGAATGATGCCCTGCACTCTTAATTAATAAGTTGATAAGTTGATAAGTTGGTGAGTTTTAACAAAAGGAGACTTGAATGAAGAAGCGTTTTAAAAAGATGGCCATCCCGACACGGTTG
>JAQGLT010000140.1 GCA_028292745.1 Polaromonas sp.
CCACCGCGCTCATCAACGGCGGCGCCGACGTGCTGTTCCAGAACACCGACTCGTCGGCCGTGCTGCAGACCGCCGAGAAAATGGGCAAGCGCGCCTTCGGCTGGGATTCGGACATGACCGCCTACGGCCCCAAGGCCCACCTGGCTTCGGCCGTGATCAACTGGAGCCCCTACTACGTCAAGGCCGTGCGCGAAGCCCTGGAAGGCACATGGAGCGGCGGCACGTCCGCGTGGTGGGGCGTGAAGGAAGGCGCGATCGATATCGTTTCCATCGCCGCCGATGTGCCCGATGAAACCAGGAAACGGGTCGACGAGGTCAGGGCGGGCCTGAAGGATGGCAGTTTCTCCATCTGGAAGGGCCCCATCATGGACAACACGGGCAAGGAGCTGATTGCCAAGGATGTGGTGGCGGACGATAAATTCCTGGGCGGACTGAAAACCTACGTCAAGGGCGTGGAGGGCAAGGTTCCGGGCAACTGAGGATAATGGGCCAAGGCTCCGCGCCCTGGGCCGGAGCGCTTGCTTTGCGGTTTCCAGGCTGCCTTCGGGCAGCTTTTCTTTTTTGGGAGTTGGTATGAACCTGGCAGAACCTGACCTGACATCCGTTGCCGCCGAGCGCCTGCCCGCGCTGCTCAGGCAAATGCCCAAGGCCGAGCTGCACATCCACATCGAAGGCTCGCTGGAGCCGGAAATGATCTTCGCGCTGGCCCGGCGCAACGGCGTGCAGCTTCCCTATGCCAGTGTCGAGGAACTGCGCCGCGCCTACGCCTTCACCAATCTGCAGAGCTTTCTCGACATCTATTACGCCGGCGCCAGCGTGCTGCTGACCGAGCAGGATTTTTACGACATGGCGCAGGCCTATCTGCAAAAGGCCGTGCAGGACAACGTCGCGCACGCCGAGCTTTTTTTCGACCCGCAAACCCACACGGCGCGCGGCGTTTCGATGGAAACGGTCATCGGCGGGCTGCACCGCGCCTGCACGGACGCGGCGGGCGGCCTGGGCATCGACGCGTCGCTGATCCTGTGCTTCCTGCGCCACCTGAGCGAGGAAGAAGCCTTCGAGACGCTGGAGCAGGCCCTGCCGTTTCGGGACAAGTTCATTGGCGTCGGGCTTGATTCAGGCGAGGTCGGCAATCCGCCGGAAAAATTCGCCCGCGTGTTCGCGCGCTGCCGCGAACTGGGGTTTCACCTTGTCGCGCATGCCGGCGAGGAAGGGCCTGCGGCCTATATCTGGACCGCGCTGGACGTGCTGAAGGTCGAGCGGATCGACCACGGCGTGCAGGCCATCCAGGATGCGGCGCTGATGGCGCGCCTGGCCCGGGACCGCATCGCGCTCACGGTGTGCCCGCTGTCCAACCTCAAGCTGTGCGTGTTCCCGGACCTGGCCAGCCACAACCTGCGGCAGTTGCTCGATGCCGGGCTGGCCGCCACGGTCAACTCCGACGACCCGGCCTACTTCGGCGGCTACCTGAACGACAACTTCACCCAGACCTTCGCGGCAGGCCGGCTGCATGCCGGGCATGCCTACCGGCTGGCGCGCAACAGCTTCGAGGCCAGTTTCATCGATGACGCGGCCAAGCGGCGCCATATCGACCGGCTGGACGCCACATTCGAGGCCTTTCGGTAAAGCCCTGCGCAGCGCGGCCTAAAACCGGGCAAAACAAAATAAGACAAGACACAAGCGGTAACCAGGACACTTCGGGCATGACGCTGACAGCAAAAAAAGCCTCCGTGGCAACCGCATCCGTGCCGCCGGGCGCCTGGTCCATCGCGCTGGCCGGCATGGTGGCCCTGGCCGTCGCCATGGGCATCGGCCGGTTCGCCTTCACGCCGATTCTGCCGATGATGCTCAGCGATGGCGTGGTCGATTTGCCCGGCGCCAGCTGGCTCGCCAGCGCCAATTACCTGGGCTACCTGCTGGGCGCCATGCTGTGCACGCTGCAGCCGTGGCTGTGGGCCTGGTTTCCCCGGCTGCCATCGCTGGCTTATTCCGCGCTGGTGCGCGCCGGGCTGGTCGCCACGGCCGTGCTGACGCTCGGCATGGCCTGGCAGGCGCCCGCGCTCTGGCCGGTGCTGCGTTTTGCCGCGGGCGTCGTGAGCGCGGTGGTGTTCGTGTTCACCTCGGGCTGGTGCCTGTCCAACCTGGCCCGGCTGGGCGTGCCCGCCATGGGCGGCATGATTTACGTGGGGCCGGGCGCGGGCATCGTGGTGAGCGGGCTTTTTGCGACCGGCATGGTGGCGTGGCACTGGCGCGCCGCTGCCGCATGGATGATTTTTGGCGTGCTGGCCTTCGCGCTCACCGCGCTGGTATGGCGCATCCTGCGCGGCGGCACCGAGCGGCTGGCCGCGCGCATGCCGCACCTTGCCAGCCCGGCCGACGGCGATACGGCACCCCATGGCCGTGGCGAAATGGCGCTGCTGACCCTGGCCTATGGCCTGGCGGGGTTCGGCTACATCATCACCGCCACCTTCTTGCCGGTCATCGCGCGCGCCGCGTTGCCCGGATCGGCCTGGCTGGACATGTTCTGGCCCATTCTGGGGGTTGGCGTCATGGCCGGCGCCGTGCTTGCCACGCGCATCTCCGCCCGCATCGACCGCCGCCTGCTGCTGGCGGGCTGCTATGTCGGGCAGGCGCTGGGAATCGCCGCCAGCCTCTGGAGCCCCAGCCTGGCCGGTTTTGCGATCGGCAGCCTGCTGCTCGGCATTCCTTTTACCGCCATCACCTTTTTCGCGATGCAGGAGGTGCGCCGCCTGCGGCCGGCCGCCGCCGCCAGTTTCATGGGCCTGCTGACGGCGACCTACGGGGTCGGCCAGCTGCTCGGCCCGCCGCTGACGGCGTTCATGTTGGGCAGGGCCGCCAACGCGGGCGAGGGTTTCACGCTGTCGCTTGAAATTGCCGCAGCCACGCTGCTGGCGGGAGCGGCGATTTATGCCGTCATGGCGGTGGCTTATCCGGTCGGGCGGGCTTTGCTGCCCACAGGCGGGGCCGAACTCCGGTAAGGCGGGGTGCGCGGGTGCTGCTGTTGAGGCTGCGCCCGGAGGGTGCGCGGCCAAACAAATTACCCTGCGGCCCGGTGCCGGGCGTCAGGCCGTTAAAATCCAGCGCTGCCAGCCTGTCGTCCCGGCGTGCTGGCTTTTGCTTTTCCGGGGCCATGTAGAGGACTACCATGTACAAAAACCTCGCGGCCGCTGCCTTTTCGGCAGATCCGGCTGCCTGTTGCCTTTCTTCCATCGCTATTTCCTCCCTTTTTTGGCCGTCTGTGCCTGCTCTAGCGGGCAAGCCGCCTGGGCGTCTAAAGCGCCGTTCCACCGCCAAATTCAGCACCGGCGGCCTCCGATGAGCTACCAGGTCAAGGAAATTTTCTACACGCTGCAGGGCGAGGGCGCCAATGCCGGCCGGCCGGCGGTGTTTTGCCGCTTCGCCGGCTGCAACCTGTGGTCGGGCCGCGAGCAGGACCGGGCCGGCGCCGTCTGCCGGTTCTGCGACACCGACTTTGTCGGCACCGATGGCACGCTGGGCGGCAAGTTCAGGGAAGCCGAGGCGCTGGCCCGCCAGATCGAGGCCCAGTGGCCTGCCAGCGACAGTACGCACCGCTTCGTGGTCATGACGGGCGGCGAGCCGCTGCTGCAGCTCGATGCCGAACTGATCGACGCGCTGCATGCGCGCGGCTTTCAGATCGCCGTGGAAACCAATGGCACGATCGAGGCGCCGCGCGGCATCGACTGGCTCTGCGTCAGCCCCAAGGCTAGCGCGCCCTGGGTGCAGCGCGAAGGCCAGGAACTCAAGGTGGTCTGGCCCCAGCCGGCGCTGGACATGGCCAGCCTGGAAGCCGCCCGCTTTACCCACCGCTACCTGCAGCCCATGGACAATGCCGAGCGCCAGCGCAACACCGAAGCCTGCATTGCGCTCTGCCTGGCGCGTCCTGCGTGGCGGCTCAGCCTGCAGACCCACAAAATCACCGGCATCCGCTGAGGTGCGCGCTATGCATTGCGAGATCAGCCAGACTTTCTTTTTCGATGCGGCCCACACGCTGGACCGGGCCATTGAAACCGCCAGCAGCAAGCGCGTGCACGGCCACACCTACAACGCCGAGGTCTTTCTGGCGGGCGAGCCCGACCCGCGCACCGGCATGGTGATGGACCTGGGGCTGGTGCGGCGCGAAGTGGCGCTGCTGCGCGAGCAGCTCGACCACCACCTGCTTGACGAGGTGCAGGGCCTGGGCCCGCCGACGCTGGAAAACCTGTGCCAGTTCATCTTCCGCACGCTCCAGCCGCGCTTGCCCACGCTGACATCGGTGCGGGTCTGGCGCGCCTCGATTGGCGACGGCTGCCGGGTGAGCAAGCCCGCGCAGTAATTCCATTTCAAGCCGATATGTCGTTGCTTCACCTTGCCGTGCGAAAGCACTGTCTGCGGCTTCGTGCTTGATCTCGGGTTGAAATGCAATGGAATAAGGTAGGCTTGCCGCGATGAAAGCTTATCGCGCCTCCATTCTTTATTTTTCAGCCCCGGGGCAGGCCGTGCTCGAACCGGACGGCCTGCTGGTGGTCGGCCCCGACGCCCGGGGCCGGCAGGTGGTGCAGGCCGTCGGGCCCTGGGCGCAGCTGGCGCCGCGCTTTGCCGATGTGCCTGCCGCGCATTTTCCCGGCCGCATCATCGCGCCGGGTTTTGTCGACATGCACATCCACTACCCGCAAATCGACGTGATCGGCTCGCCCGCCGAGGGGCTGCTGCCGTGGCTGGAAAACTACACTTTTCCGCATGAAAAAAGGTTTGCAGCGCACGACTACAGTGCGCAGGCAGCTACGTTTTTTATAGCGGAACTGCTGCGCAACGGGGTCACCACCGCGCTGACGTTCGCCACCTCGCATCCCGCGTCGGTCGATGCGCTGTTTGCCCAGGCCCGCAAACACAGCCTGCGCCTGATCGCCGGCAAGGTGCTGATGGACCAGAACGCGCCAGACGGCGTGCGCGATGAAACCCGGCAAAGCCTCCTGGACACCGAGGCGCTGATCCAGCGCTGGCACGGCGTTGACCGGCTGGGCTATGCCATCACGCCGCGTTTCGTGCCCAGCTGCACCGCCGCGCAGCTGGCGGGCGCGGGCGAACTGGCGGCGCGGTATCCCGACGTATGGATTCAGTCCCATGTCGCTGAAAACCGCGCTGAAGTCGCCTGGGTGCGCGAGCTGTATCCCAAGGCCCGCAGCTACCTGAGCGTCTACGAGCAGTTCGGCCTGCTGCGCCCCCGCGCCGTCTATGCCCACTGCATCCATCTGGACGACGAGGACCGGGCCTTGATGCGCGCGACCGGCGCGGCGGCGGCCGTGAGTCCGACCAGCAACCTGTTCCTGGGCAGCGGATTTTTCGACTACGCGGGCGCCGACCGCGTGGGCTTCAACTACGGCCTGGCCAGCGATGTCGGCGGCGGCACGTCGTTCAGCCCTTTTCACACCATGCTGGCTGCCTACTACGTCGGGCGGGAAGGTCAGACCAAGCCGGGCGTGTCGCTCGGGCCGCAGCAGCTGTGGTGGCAGCACACCGGCGGCGCGGCGCGCGCGCTGGGGCTCGAAGGCGTGGTGGGCAACCTGCAGCCCGGCTGCGAGGCCGACTTTGTCGTGCTCGATCCGCAGGCCACGCCCTTGCTGGCACGCAAAACCGCGCAGGCGGCCAGCCTGGACGAGCTGCTGTTTTCGATGATCGTGCTGGGCGACGACCGCATGATCGATCAGACCGTGGTGTCGCAGGCGGACGGTCCCACTCAGCCGTAGCAAGCTGTTTATATGATCAAATACGCCACCAGCGCAATAGGGTAGGGCGTACCAAGCTACTAAAATAATAGCATTTGGCTGGCTGACGCCCTGCCTACAATCAGCGCCAACGCAAGGAACCTTTCCAATGAGCATCAAGAGCGACAAATGGATCCGCCACATGGCCGAGACCACCGGCATGATCGAGCCTTTCGAGCCGAAGCAGGTCCGCGAGCAGGACGGCCGCAAGATCATCAGCTACGGCACCTCCAGCTACGGCTACGACATTCGCTGCGCCCCCGAGTTCAAGGTCTTCACCAACATCCACAGCACCGTGGTCGACCCCAAGAACTTCGATGAGAAAAGCTTCGTTGACATGCACGGCGACAGCTGCATCATCCCGCCCAACAGCTTCGCGCTGGCCCGCACGATGGAGTACTTCCGCATTCCGCGCAACGTGCTGACGATCTGCCTGGGCAAGAGCACCTACGCCCGCTGCGGCATCATCGTCAACGTCACGCCCTTCGAGCCCGAGTGGGAAGGCTATGTGACGCTGGAGTTTTCCAACACCACCCCGCTCCCCGCCAGGATCTACGCCGGCGAGGGCTGTGCCCAGGTGCTGTTTTTTGAAAGCGACAAGGATGACGTCTGCGAAGTCAGCTACAAGGACCGGGGCGGCAAGTACCAGGGACAGGTCGGGGTGACGCTGCCGAGGGCATGAACTGGCGGGGGGCGTTCTTTCCTGCGGGCAGTAGGGGCGGTACAGTTCAAGGTGATTTAGAAACAAATGTTACATTGCTAGCCTTATCTAATAAAGGGAGGTTTTCAATGTCTTTTCGCCTGTGCTCAATTGCCTTTGCGTGTGTTGCCATGACCGGCTGCGCTTCCATCATGAACGACACCACCGCACCAGTGCGTTTTGAAACCTTCAGTGCAGCCGGCGTCGAAATCAAGGGCGCCGATTGCAAGCTCGAAAACGACTACGGTCAGCAAAACATCAAAACACCAGCCACCGTCAATGTGCGCCGCTCATCGAAAGATTTGCAGATCACCTGCGTCAAGACGGACGCGGTCGATGGCCGTGGTGTTGCGATATCCCGTGCCAACGGCGGCCTGGCCGGTAATCTACTGTTCGGTGGTGGCATTGGCGCCATCATTGACCATAACAAAGGCACTGCTTACACCTATCCCCAATGGGTACAAGTCGTGATGGGAAAGATCCTGACCTTTGACCGTCGTGCCGATGTTGAGGGCCAGCCTAACCGCGGGACTGAATTGGTTACACCTGTGGCAAGCAAGTAAAACTCAACTTTCCAGAGTGCGCATGAACATTTCTAGGCAGTGGGGCAGCATCGGCAGGCGTCTGGCCTATGGGTTCATGCCGGTTCACCGACCCTTGGTAGGCGAGCCAGCTCATATGGCCAAGCAACGGGCTTGACAGGAAAAAGTCCGTGCCTAAAGCAGCTTCACCCTGGTGCGCAACAGCGAAGCTGGACAGTTTTTGCTCCTGAATTAATAGCTGCTTGCGCAAGCCCTGCCTGCGCTGCAGCCCGTTTTGATTAAAAACTGCGGCATTTTCATGGGTTCCCCGGAATTTTTCCTTCCCCTGGCGGAGGGGCGCGCAACGCGGGGCCACGGGCGACCCAGATGCGCGGCGGCTGCCAGTCAGGGTGATGTCGCGCTAGGCGTGCCTGCCCGGCAGTTCTCTGAGGCGCCTATTTTGGGATCGTTACGGCGTCTGTCCACTCGCCGTTCTCGCCGCCGCCAGATCCCATCCCGCCCAGCCGCAGCTTTTGAACAGGACGGGTCCGGACGTCTGAAAATTTTCATCTCGGACCACATCGGCCAAAGTGGCAAAGCGCGAGACATCAAGCCCGGCTTGCAACAGCTCGCCCGCCTCATGCCTGGCGTCTGCCGTGTCCACCACCACCGTGCCGTGCATGGCGAAAAAATGACACACAGCCTGGCTCAGTTCCGCCATGTGAGGCGTGAAGGCGCCAACGGCGGCGATGAAGCCGTCGGGGCGTGGCAGTGCGCGCAGCACCACTTCAGTGGCCGGCGTGCAGGTCACTGCGACCGGGCACAGGGCCAGCACCGCGTCTGCATCGTTAACCACTGTTGCCTGAAGGCCGAGTGACTGCGCATACGCCGCCAAGTGCTTCGCACTGGCCTCGGTCCGGGACGCAATGAAAAATTCATTGATGCCCAGGCACTGGGCAAATGCTTGAAGATGCGATTGCCCCTGCACGCCGGCGCCCAGGATCAGCGCCGGGCCCCGCGGGCAGGGCGCCAGGCGTTGCGCCGCCAGCACCGAGACAGCGGCCGTTCGCCGCGCGGTAACCGTCGGGCCATCAAGCACCAGCGTGCGCTCACCGGTGGCGACATCGAACACCACCACATCGCCTTGAATGGCTGGCCGTCCACTGCCCGCGTTGCCGGGGGTGAAGGTGATCAGTTTGGTCATCGCGATGCGCGCATCGAGCGCGGGCATGACAAACAGGCTGGCGCCGCCTGCCATGGGCTGCACCAGGCGTGGCGGAACCTGAACCGCGCCGTCACCCAGCAACCGCTCAAGCTCCCGGATCAAGGCCGGATAAGGCAGCCGCGCGGCCGTCTGGGCGGGGTCCAGCAGCCGGGGTGCAGCGGGCGAGAGCGGGTTGGGCATCATTCCCTGATGGTAATTCCACTTCTGAATCAATCCGCTGTGGCGTTGCTTTGCCTTGCCGCGCCAAAGCCTGTTTCCGGCTTCGCGCCTGAGCAGCGTTGCATGGAAACGCTTTTCTCCTACGTGGCGAAGCGAAAATTACCGCAGATGCAAACAAACGCGACCATTAGCATCGGTGCAGCATAAAAAATCGGAGCCAGTGATGTTGACGGACCCTATCGAAAAAGTTGACGCTGTGTCATCCAGAGGGCTGTTCTGTATAGCCGCTGGCTTGGTATTCATCTGCCAGTTGCTGGCCCTGGTCCTGGTGGTCAACGGACAGGTCGAGAAGGCGCAGCACCGCACTGCCCAGTACGACTCGGCCAGGATGGCGATTGCCGACTGTGCGGAAAATCACCTCGGGCCGGCGCGCAGCCAGTGTATTGAGCAGGTGAATGCGATGCTGGACCCCTATGCGACTTTCATCGCGCAGCCCGAGCCACGGACGGTCTCCAGCATCGCAGCGCAACGGGGTGTCCGGCGGGCTCCAGAGACAGGCAGCGGTTTCATGACCACCACTTTCGCCAGTCGGCAGTGACAGGGCCCGGGGTGCAATTCATGGCGAAAATTCCTGGTCACGTGGCAAAACCGGGCATGACGGCGATACGCCCATGAACGACTCAGCCGTTTTCACTGACCTGCTTGCCGACCTCGACCGCGCGCGGATGAACGCGCTTGCGCTGGATTGGCCTGTCACGACCCCCAGGGATTTGCAGCAGGCCTACGCGCTGGCGCTGGCGTCACGGATGGCACGTATTGCCGCAGGCGATTCGCCGCGGGGCTACAAGGTCGGTTTTACGAATCGCAATATCTGGCCGCACTACGAAGTCTATGCGCCGATATGGGGAACCGTCTGGCAAAGCAGCGTGACGCAAATTGAAGCCGGCGCGCCCAACTCGGGCGTGCTGTCGCTGGCGGGACTGTGCGAGCCACGGATCGAGCCCGAAATTGTCTTTTGCCTGCGCCACGAACCGCCGCCTGATTGCAGCGCTGACCAGCTGGTCGCATCACTTGACTGGGTGGCCCACGGGTTTGAGATCGTGCATACCCATTTCCGGGGCTGGAAGTTCACAGCGGCCCAGGCGGTGGCCGATGCCGGTCTGCATGGCCGCCTTCTGGTGGGGCACGGTGTCAAGGTGCCTGCCGGTGCTGTCGCGGTGGATTTGATTCAGGCGCTTGCCGGTTTGCGCCTGCAGTTGCACGAAGGTAACGAACTGAAGGAAGAAGGCAAGGGCGTCAATGTGCTCGACGGGCCGGTACAGGCTCTGCTGCATTTTGTGCGCGAGCTGCGCGCCACCCCGGCTGCGCCGCCGCTCAGGCCCGGCGACCTCATCACCACCGGAACCCTGACGGACGCGCATCCGGTGCGCCCCGGGCAAACCTGGCGCAGCACCATCGAGGCATCGGGGCCCGTCGCCGGCGAGCTTTCGGGATTGACCATTCGCTTTGAGTGACCAAACGCTTATCGACTGCATGCGATGAAAGCCATGCACCAACCCTTGCAATTTTGAATTTTGTGCCGGCCGGCCTCAAGTAGAGTCAGGGCCATCACTATCCTACACCTGGAGTCACTATGAAATGGGAAGGCAATCGCGAGTCTGACAACGTCGAAGACCGGCGCAGCGGTGGCGGCAGCGGTTTCGGCGGCGGCGGGATGCTGGGCGGGCGCAGCATCGGCATTGGCAGCATCGTGGTGGCCCTGGTGGGCGGCTGGATGTTCGGCATCAACCCGCTCACTATCCTGGGCATGATGAGCGGAGACGGCGCACCGACAGCGCAGGTGCAGCAACAAACGCCAGCGCAGCGGCCACCGCCCAACGACCCGATGGCCAGTTTCGTATCGACGATTCTGGCCGACACCGAGGATGTCTGGAAGGATGTGTTCTCCAAAGGCGGCGCGACCTACAGGGAGCCCCGGCTCGTGCTGTTTCGCGGGGTGACCCAGACCGCCTGCGGCCAGGGCCAGGCCGCGATGGGCCCTTTTTACTGTCCCGGCGACCAGAAGGTGTATATCGACCTGGGGTTTTACGAAACCTTGAAAAACAAGCTCGGCGCGCCCGGCGATTTTGCCCAGGCCTATGTCATTGCGCATGAGGTCGGTCACCATGTGCAGAACCTGCTGGGCATCAGTGCAAAGATGGACCAGATGCGCGGCCGCGTCAGCAAGGTCGAGTTCAATGGCCTCAGCGTAAAACTCGAACTGCAGGCCGACTGCTTTGCCGGCGTCTGGGCGCACCATGCCCAGAATGCCCGCCAGATTCTGGAACAGGGCGATGTGGAAGAGGCGATGAATGCCGCAGCGCGAATTGGCGACGACGCCCTGCAGCGCTCCAGTGGCGGCGCGGTGGTGCCCGAGAGTTTCACCCACGGCACCAGCGCCCAGCGCCAGCGCTGGTTCGATGCCGGTCTGAAAAGTGGCAATACCAAAGCCTGTGATACCTTCAGCGCACGCAATCTCTGAATGCGCATGCGCGGGCGATCGAGGGCGGGGCAGGTGGGGATGCCGGCAAGCCGGATGTCACCTGAAAGCCCATGTCGCATCCGCCCGGTTGTTTGACCATTGACTCCTGAACTTATAGCAAACTAAGCAGACACAGCTTGCGCAAGAGCCTGTTTTAGCTAATAACCTGCTCAGGCGGCGACTTCCCAAGCGCGGCGTGACCGCCGTTGCCGCTGCGCTTTTCCTTCATCTTTATTCAGTCCATCAGACCATGAACATACTTCTTACCGGCGGTGCCGGCTATATCGGCAGCCACACCTGCGTAGCGCTCATCGAGGCAGGCTTCACCCCGGTCATCCTGGACAATTTTTCCAACAGCCAGCCTGCGGTGCTGCGGCGCCTTGAGGCGATAACCGGGCAGGCCGTGGCATGCGAAAAAGGCGATGTCCTGGACACGCCGTGGGTCGAGACGGTGCTGCGGCGCCATCGGATTGCCGCGGTGCTGCACTTTGCCGGCGACAAGGCCGTTGGCGAAAGCGTCGCCCAGCCCCTGAAGTACTACCGCAACAACATTGGCGGCGCGGTAAGCCTGCTCGAAGCGATGCAGGGCGCCGGTTGCAAGACGCTGGTGTTTTCAAGCAGCGCCACCGTCTACGGCGATCCCGCCTCGGTGCCGATCACCGAGGGTTTCCCGCGCCAGCACACCAACCCCTATGGCCATACCAAGCTGGTGATTGAAGACATTCTTGCCTCGGTGCTGGCAGCCGACCCGAGCTGGCGCCTGGGCGTGCTGCGTTACTTCAACCCGGTGGGGGCCCACCCCAGCGGCCTGATCGGCGAAGACCCCAGCGGCATTCCCAACAACCTCATGCCATTTGTGGCCCAGGTCGCGGTCGGCAAACGGCCCCACCTGAACGTCTATGGCAACGACTATCCCACACCCGATGGCACTGGCGTGCGCGATTACATCCATGTGCAAGACCTTGCCGAAGGGCATGCGGCGGCGCTGCGGGCGCTGATTGAAAAAGAACAGAGCTTCACCGTCAACCTGGGCACGGGCCGGGGCAACAGCGTCCTGGAAGTCGTGAAGGCGTTTGAGCAAGCCAGCGGCCGGCCCATTCCCTATCAGATGGCGCCCCGCCGCCCAGGTGATGTCGCGCAGTGTTACGCCAACCCTGCGCTGGCGCAAAGCTTGCTGGGCTGGCAGGCCCGGCTCACGCTTGATGACATGTGCGCTGATACATGGCGCTGGCAAAGCAATAATCCCGAAGGCTACAAATAACAGCCAAATACCCTGCTAGCGCATGAAAGACGTGCGCTGGTTGCTACTGTTTTTATAGTAAATACACTTGCACGCCGGGGTATTTTCGGGATTGCTGCTGCAGAGGTAAAAAGCAAGGCACTGTCGTTGATTGCAGGCAGCGCTTGATTGCCATTTGCGCACTGCACATCAAATGTGTGGACGGTCCAGTTTGAATTTGCATTTGAGGGGTTTTGATACGAAACAAAGCAAGGGGTTTGCGTTCTTTCGTTAATCTTGGTTCATCTGTAGGCCACTTGAGAAAACGCATGTTAAAAAAATCGCGGATTTAAAAAAAGCCAGCCGTGATGAACATAAAGCGAAGGAAATCGAACGCGAGTGCTACCGTATCTTGATGGCGCACCTGGCCGCTTTCCAGGCTGGAGAGGGTGCCAAGCCGTCAGCCGAGTTGTTCCAGAGCTGGCGGATCTCCATGCAGGCGCGTTTGAATCTTTCGACTTGCCGCATCCAACTGACCAGGCCCTGAACGGCCTCAACACCTTTTCAAGGTGAAGGTGTTATCTTTTACCTGGCAGCGCCGCACTGCCATGCATTGATTGCAGCAGCACCTTGGTGTCGACAGGTTTTGCGAAGTGCGCATCAAATCCGGCCGCCATGGCACGCTGTTTGTCCGACTGGCGGCCATAGCCTGTCAAGGCAATAAACTGGGCATTGTTGGTGTCCAACTGACGCAGCCTCTTGACCAGTTGGTACCCGTCCATGTCCGGCAGACCAATGTCGAGTACATAAATGTCCGCATTAAAGGCCGGCGCCTTTTCAATGGCCTCCATGGGGTGGGCGATGCCAAGCACCTCGAAATCATGGACACGCAGAAAATCCGACATCGTGTCCAGTATGTCCAGGCTGTCATCGACAAGAAGTACGCGCCGCCGGATGGGCGCCAGCACCGGCAATACAACAGGTGCAGGACAAGGGAAGGTGCCCGCTGGTTGCATGGCCACTGGCAACCGCACGGTAAAAAGCGCGCCTTTGCCTTTTCCTTCGCTCTGGACCACCACGGAGCCGCCATGCAGATTGACCAGTTTCCTGACAATGGCCAAGCCTATGCCCAGGCCCCCTTGCGCGCGATTGCTGTCCCTCAAGCCTTGCTCAAACAGGTCAAATATCTTGGGCAGCAACGCGTCGTCAATTCCGGTGCCGTTGTCCTGGACAGAGACAAACAGCATGTTCTCGGCATCAGCCTCATACCCGGCGCTTACCGTGATCGTTCCGCCGGCATCTGTGTACTTGCAGGCATTGATGAGCAGGTTGACGAAAATTTGCCGAAGTCGGTCCGGATCGCCCAGTGCCTGCAGTCCCTCCGGGCCCAACTCCAGCATCACCCGGTGGTGTTTTTCCTCGATCAATGCCCCGGCGTTCTCGACGGCCTCGACCAGGGCGGTGCGAATATTGACATTCTGAAGATTCAGCACGACCACATCGCGCGTGACTCGGGTAATGTCAAGCAGGTCATCGACCAGCCGCAAAAGATGATCCGCCTGGCGCCCGATGATCGCGTGTTCTTTGGCAAGATGCCCGGAGCCCTTCAGGCTGATCAGGTCCAGCGCGGTGACCATGGGGGCAAGCGGATTGCGAAGTTCATGCCCCAGCATGGCCAAAAACTCATCCTTGGCGCGGCCTGCCTGAACACGCTCGTAATCAATGCTCGCCGTGTGCAGTCCCGCTGCCGCGAGCGACACGGCAGCGCGTAGAAAGATCACATGGTTCGCCGACGGGAAGCTGGGCGCCTCCGAGCAAAACCACATCCGAAAGCCTTGCCCTCCGGCCTGCATCTTCAGGCAAAGCACCCGGAGCGGACCTTGCGGAGAATTGATGCGGTGCACATGGCCCGCTTGGTAAGCGCGGGTGGTGCAGTCCTCGACAAAATCATGCCAGTCGCCCTGCGGCGGCACCTCAAACGGGTTATTCGCAATCTTGAGGTAATGGCTGGCCTGCTTGCCAGGCGGGAGTGCGACATGGGCAACCGTAGCCGCTATGGGGGCAACGCTGGAAACCGCGCTGACCATGATTTCCAGGATGGTTGCCCCGTCCTTTCCCGCCCACAGCCCGGTAAGTGACAACAGGCTGAGTAAATCGCGCAGCATTTCACTGTGCTCGCTTTGTGTAAAAGGAGGCGGTCGCGGAACATCCTCGTGTCCCGCTGAATGTAAAAAGGCCGGCTTAGACTGCGGCACTTTCTTGTCCGTCCATTGGCGCCGCTCGAAGGCGCCGCTCTTCCCTGAGCAGGCCGGGAGCGGTGTAAAAAGCGTTTTCCTGGATAACGCCACCAATCAGCGTCAGCGGGTGGGTCCGCAGCAAGTCCATCATCATCACGCCGGTGAGCTTGGAAATGTCGTAGACACAGACCGCAGGCTGACGGTTGCGTGAGAGAACTTCGTTCACGTCGGCTTCATACTCCATCAGTTTGTCGCTGCCTGGAACACCGGTGGCTGCCCAGTCCATGTTTCCCATGATGCGAAGCCTGGAGTAGCCCGCGTCACGCCCTGTGCCAGTCAGGTGATCCACCATGGCAAGCATGCGGTCCTTGTCAAAAGCCCCGCTTTCATTGAAATAAGCATCCTGCCAGTGAACAACCTCCAGCTGGCCGCAAGACTCGCAACCCTCCACGTCAATGCCACCCTCGCTGAGCCTGGTTTTATGCTCCAGTGCAAAAGCAGGGTCAACAATGTGCAGATTTTTCTCGCCCTGCGCCATGCCCTCCTGAAAGAACGGCGTCAGCACGTCATATTCTTCTTCCTTGCTGTTGAAGAAGGCGCAAACATGGAAGGCCTCCAGTGTGGTTCCACCCAATGACAGTTTTTCCATAAGTTGCTTTCGATTGATCAAAGGGCTTGCAGGTAACGCCCTGCGCCCTCGATAGAACGCTTTGTGGAAAGAATAACAGGTTGAAACCATTCATAAGTTAACTAAGTTAAAGCCCCTTGGGCGGAAAGTCTGGGAGTTTCCAGGTCTGGCCGACCTTCCTAAACTTTGCTGCTCGACAAAATTTGCGCTGTTGGCGACCAGGCCAATCAGTCCACCTGGAATCAATTCGGCAAAGCGAAACATAAGCAATGCTTACGCAAGTTGCACAATGCCACATTCAAGTCAGTTGTCTTGAATATTTCATCGCTTGTCGATTTCCACCCAACCTGTTGAGAAGGCGTGATGGTGAAGCTTGGGTTCTGGCCCAGGGTGAGGCCAACGCTCAGGTCTGAATCGAATCCACGGCATGGAACAAAGCCCTCAAGGCGTCAGCTTCAATATTCCTCGTGATAAACACAAGCCGTGTCCCGATGTCGTCACTCGGCCAGCGGTCCAGCTCCAGCGGCGGGTGAAACACATGCCCGACACCTTGAACCACGACGGGTTTTCCTTCTACATTGACAATTCCCTTGACCCGCAACAAGTCCTTGCCTCGCAGGGCGATCACCAGCTCCATCGTGGCGGAAAACGTGGTCCAGCTGAAAGGCTGGTCGAATCGCAACGACAAGGTTTTGACGGCAGGGTCGTGCCTTGCCGGAAGCTTGTCCCCAAGGTAGGGGCCTTCCAACGGATTGCCTTGGCTCTGCCGGGGTTTGAGTTCGCCCAAAAAGTGCAGCGTGCTGTCGCTGGCCCGGACGCTTTGCAGTCCAATGCCAATCAAATCGCTGGGATGCAAGTCCCCCATGGTGCAGCGCCGTATTTCGGCGCTTGAGTTGATCGTGGCAATCGTGCGCTGCAGATCGGCAATGGCATCTTCCGATGCCAAGTCGCATTTGGTGATGAAGATCCGGTCGGCCAGAGCGATCTGCTGCTCTGCCTCTGAACGCTCCCCCAATTGGGAAAGGGCGTTGACCGCGTCCACCAGCGTCACCACGCCATCGAGCCGGTAATGGGCTCCCAGCATCGTGTCACTGGCCAACGTCTGAATAACCGGCCCCGGATCGGCCAGGCCCGTGGTTTCGATCATGACTCGATCAAAGTCTGGAATCTGCCCCGAGCGTCTGTCGCCAAATAACTCACGCAGGGTTTCCTGAAGATCAGTGCGCACCGAGCAGCACAGACAGCCATTGGCCAACAGGCTCACATTTTCCGACGACATCCTGATGAGATCGTTGTCGATTCCGATCTCGCCTATCTCGTTGATGACCACCGCCACCCGGTCCATGTCGGGATGATTGAGTAATCTACTGATAAGAGTGGTTTTGCCGCTCCCGAGAAAGCCCGTGATGAGCGTCACAGGAATTTTTCCAGCCAAAGGATCGCGCTTCATGTTTGGCTATCCAAAACTTAGAGAGTCATCTCAAGGATGTAAAGACCGCCGCCGAAGCGATCGACGGTATAGACAAGTTTGCGGTCGTCCACATACACGTCATTGAGCTGAATGGCGCCAGCCGGGGCCAACCGAGGGGTGCCCGGTACAAAGTAAGCCACTTCTTCAACTTGGTAAGGGTTGCTGGTGTCGTAAACACGAACCCCCGCGTTGAAGAAGGTCCCGACGACCAGGGTGTCTGACTGAAAGGAGACAGGCAGCGGCAAATTTTCATGCAGGTTGTGCGCACCGAAACGACCTCCGCGCTTTGCGAAGGCGTCGTACGGAGGCGCGGGGAAGGTGGAGATTGGAACGGGGTTGGCATCGGAGCGCGCGTCGACCATCCACACCAGTTTGGGCCAGTCCTTGCCATCATTCTGGACACACTCGTCACTCACGACCCACAGCCCACGCTCGAACAGCGGCAGCACCGTATGGGTAAAGCCATTGAATGGCGGCGAGTGGTTCCATTGAGAGGCCACTTTTATGTCGGCAGGATTGGAAATGTCCAGCACCACGGCCCCTCCGTCGATGTAGCCGACATAGGCCCGATCGGGGCGTTCGGGAAACACGTTGGTGTTGTGCGCCCGAAAACCGGTGTCAAATTTTGCGTCAAGCCGCTTCGGCTGCGGCACCGTGTCACCGACCCGGGTGCCGGGATACCACCAACGGCCTGTTTCGACAGGCTTGCTGGGGTCGGAAATGTCAATGATCCGGTAAAACTGGTCGTCTTTAGGGTTGTGGGGCTGAAAGTCCGGTGCGCCAGAGGCCATGTGGACGGTCTTGCCGTCAACAAACCATACCGCATGCACGCCACGGGAATAAGGACCCGAGCAATCGAAATGCGAAATAAATTTAGGCTGCTCAGGAATGGAAATATCGTAGATATTCAAACCGGCCGGAGTCATGTTGACCTCCTTGGTCTGGCTGGCAACCACCATGATGTTGCCGACCACGTCCAGTGAATTGGACCGCACCTTCATATGCGGAAGTTCGGTCTGCACAACCACGCGCGGGTTCCTGGGGTCCGTGACATCGACCCCGGTGAAGTTCTTCGGCGCCGACTCGTGCGCCATCCACAGAATCCGGCGCCCATCATCGGCCTGCTGCATCGCAATGCCTTCGCCCATTCCGCCGAAGCCTTGCAGTTCATGATGCGACAAAAGCTTCATGTTGTGGGCCATGGTTTGCTCGGCCCGGTTCTTCAGGGTCATCATTTCAGGTGTACTCATCAGTCGCTTTCAAGGAGTTGTGTAGGGGACAAGCCGCTGGGAACGGTTTGCAGCAGCACCGAATCCAGACTTCTGTCAATTTACTTCAGTCGGCTTTGATGCCGTTATCTTTAATGACCTTGGTGTATTTGGAAAATTCGCCCTGCACATATTTCCTGAAATCGGCTGGATTGCTTCCGACCGGTTCGGCCCCCTCTTTGGCGAAGCGTTCCATCACGTCGGGCGACTTCAAGATCCTGGACGTTTCGCGGTACAACTTGTCAACCACTGCCGCAGGCGTACCGGTCGGGACAAAAAGGCCAAACCAGGAACTGATTTCATAGCCGGGCAGCCCTGACTCGGCAAGTGTAGGAAGTTCAGGCGCTGCGGCCGTCCGCGCCGCCGAAGTCACGGCCAGAGCACGCAGACGACCGGACTTCACATGGGGCAGCACTGCAACAATGGGCGCGAACATGACCTGGATCTCTCCGGCGATCAAGGCATTGACAGCCGGGCCCGCGCCCTTGTAGGCCACATGCGTCATCGACACGCCGGTGGCGCCCTTGAACATTTCTCCCGCCAAATGACTCGGCGCGCCATTGCCTGAAGAAGCGAAGTTGATCAGGTCGGGCTTGGACTTGGTAAGCGCAATAAGGTCTTTGACGGAATTTGCCGGAACACTCGGATGAACCACCAGCACGTTGGGAATTTCCGCAACCAAAGTGACCGGATTCAGGTCGCGAAGCGTGTCGTAATTGAGCTTTTGATAAAGCTGGGGGGCAATGACGATGCTGGTGGACTGCCCCATCAAAACGGTATAGCCATCCGCGGCAGACTTTGCCGTCAGGTCTGCCGCAATGGTGCCCGAAGCACCCGAGCGATTGTCGATCACCACCGACTGCCCGATTGATTCCCCCAGTTTCTGGCCCACGATCCGAGCCAGAAAGTCAGCACCGCCGCCGGGAGCGGCCGGCACAAGGAGGCGGATCGGCTTGACCGGGTAGTCTTGCGCCGCTACAACGCTCGAAAGCGAAAAAATAACTGCGAATAGCTTCAGTCGAAGCAAGGGTGGAAAAAAACTCATTTTTTGTCTCCTTAGGGGGTTAAAAGCGAGGACCGATGTCTTCAAGAATCACCATGGCGGGGCAAGCGGCGGTGCAGGCAGTTCATTGGTTGTGTTCGGACGACACGGGTCGGGTTTCACCGGTTGCAGTCAAGGTGCGCGTGGCTTGAGGCGAGGCGTAGGTCCAGAAAATCTTCATCGGTTCGCTATCGGAAAGATTGCGAAATCGATGCGACAGGTTGGCCGGAATCCAGGTGGTGTCCTGCGGGTTCAAGGCCACGGCTTCCTCGCCTTCCATGTCAAGCATGGCATGGCCTTCGAGCAGCATGACGCTTTCTTCGCAGTTGTGGCTGTGAAAAGGAATGGCCACGCCGGGCGCGAATTCAGTGATGCCGTTGATGAAGGCCAAGGCGCCAATGCTGGGCGACACCAGCGGCGTGGTGCGCGCACCACCGCCCCGGTCGTGGCTTTTGAGTTCCATGGGGCGCAAAACAACTGGACGGTTCGTGGTCGTGGACATGGTGGGCCTTCAGTGACTGGGTTGGATGAAAAAGTAGTGGATGAAAGAGGGGGAATCAGGGTATGCGAAACCGCCGTGACGCCGCGTTGCCCCTTAAACAGCTGGCCCCGTCCAGACGGTCTTGATGTTCGTGAACTCGCGCAGGCCATGAACGCCAAGCTCTCGGCCGTAGCCAGACTGTTTCAAGCCGCCGAAGGGCAGGCGCGCGTCGGAGGCCACGACGCCATTGATGAAAACGGCTCCAGCTTCGATCTGACGCGACAGGCGTTGCGCTCGGGTCATGTCGCTGGTCCAAAGTGCGGCCCCCAGCCCAAACTCCGTGCTGTTTGCCACGGCGATGGCTTCGGTGGCGTCACGCACCCGGATGATCGCCGCGACAGGTCCGAACGTTTCCTCCCGAGCGGCCACCATGTCCACCCCGACGTGGTCAAGCACGGTGGGCGCGTAATAGTGACCCGTTTGGGGCAGGACATGGCCGCCCACACGTAACGTCGCGCCTTGCTTGACAGTGGCCAGAACCTGCGCATGCAGCTCGTCGCGCAGGTTTTTCCGGGCCATCGGACCGATATCGGTCCCGCAAGCCATGGGATCGCCCACCACGAGTTGCGCGGTCAAACCGCACATTGCGTCTGCAAACTCATCAGCCACCGCGTGCTCAACGATGAAGCGTTTCGCGGAAATGCAGCTTTGACCCGTGTTTTGAAAGCGCGCCTTGACCGCGGCCTTGGCTGCCGCCTGGACATCGGCATCTGCAAGCACGATAAAAGGATCGGAGCCGCCCAATTCCAGCACTTGCTTTTTAAGCGCATTGCCAGCCTGTGAAGCAATTGCCCGGCCCACCGGGGTAGAGCCCGTGAAAGTGACCGCAGCAATGCGCGGGTCTTCGATGATGGCGCGCACAGCCGATGACTCAACCAACAGCACGCCAAAAAGGCCTGGGGGGGCACCCGCCTCTTCAAACAGCGAGCCCAACGCCTGCGCGCACTGGGGCACATTGCCCGCATGTTTGAGCACCACGGCGTTGCCTGCCGCCATGGCCGGGACACTTCCGCGAAGGACCTGCCAAAATGGATAGTTCCAGGGCATGATGGCAAGCACGACGCCGAGCGGGTCATAGACGATGCGGCTATCGCTGGCATTGCTGGCAACCACATCGTCCGTCAAAAATGCTGCGGCGTGACTTGCGTAATAGTCGCAGGTCACTGCGCACTTCTCTATTTCGCCCGTGGCCTCCGCTAGGGGCTTGCCCATCTCCAGCGTGATGATTTTCGCGAATTCCGTCTTGCGTTCGCGCAGCACCCGGGCCAGGGAGGTCAGCAGCTCGGTACGCTGCGCCACCGATTGATTCCGCCAGCTTTGCTGTGCCGCGACTGCGGCGGCCAGCGTTTTATCGATTGCTTGGCTGTCATGGACATGAAACGAAGCAAGCGTTTCTCCTGTCGCCGGGTTAACTGAATGAATCATATTGAAAGCATGTCGGTGAGTTTGAATGGCATGTAAAACCCAAGCGTCAGTCGGGTTTGATGTTGTTGTCTTGGATCAGCTTGCGGTAGAGATTGAATTGTTCCTTGGTCGCCGTGCCAAGTTCAGCTGCGCTGGAGCCGCGCAAGGTCACGCCAAGCGCAAGCATCTTGTCGCGGGTTTCCGTGTCTGCCAAAGCCTTGCGCATTTCGGCATTGAGCCGCTCAACGATGTCCTTGGGCGTTCCCGCCGGCACCACCATGGCAAACCAGGAATTAAAGAAGAAGTTTTTCAGGCCCGAGTCATCCACCGTTGGCACGTTGGGGTACTGCGCCAGGCGCTTGTTGGTTGAGACAGCGAGAAGGCGTACCTTTCCGGCCTGAAGAAGGGAGGTGACAGTTCCCAGTCCCTGAAAGGCCGCATCGACTTCGCCAGCCGCCACCGCCACCGCCGCCGGGGTGGCGCCCTTGTACGGGACATGCTGGGAGGTAATGCCCGCGCTGGTATTGAACAGCGCCATGGCAATGTGCTGGGGGCTGCCGCTGCCGCCCGAACTGTAGTTGAGCTTTCCGGGAGCTGCCTTGGCGGCCGCAATGAAATCCGCGACCGTCTTGTAAGGAGAGTCGGTTTTGACGATCAAGCCCCATTCGATCGTGGCCACCAGCGACAGCGGCTCAAAATCAGTCAGCGCATTCCATGGCAGGCGCGGGTAAATGTGCGGAACCATGGTCAGGATGCTGTCGTTGAAGCCGCCAAGGGTGTAGCCATCAGGCGCCGCCTTCGCCACACGCTCGGCCCCGATCAGCCCAGAAGAACCCGGAACATTTTCAATCACGATGGACTGTCCCAGCCCCACCGACATCTTTTGCGTGAGCACACGGGCAGCGTTGTCCACCGCACTGCCTGCTGCCAGGGGAATGATCATCTTGATGGGTTTACTGGGAAAGGCCGTCTGCGCTTGCAACCCGGCCGTGAAGGCTAGGGCGGCAGTAGCCGTCAAGAGCCGTGCGATAAGTTGTTTAATCAATCCTGTCTCCATTTTTTTACTTCTGCATTGGCCCGCCCCGCGCTTGCAAGGCGGCTTGACCGATTTCTCTCCCTTGTGAAAAGCCCGGCAAGGCTCAGACCAGCGGAGCAATTTCCAGCTCCAGCGCCAGCGCGCTTAACTCATTGACTTGTCCGACAGACAACGGAATTCCCTCGACCGCATACTTTTGCCGTTTCAGGTGGCTTTGCTCGCCGGGCAGCCAGATGCGCTCAACACCCGGCAACCGTTCGCTGTTGCGAAGCTCGCGCACCAGGTGATCCACCGCAGCTTTAAAAACAGCCGGCTCAGCGAAGGCGGCCAGATCGATCACAAGTACGGACTGGCCGGTATTGGTGGGGGTAGCGTGGTCATGATTGAAATCCACCACGTCACGGCCCATGGCGGCACCGTTGAGCGTGCCGGCCAACAAACCCACGATAAGCGCCAGGCCGTAGCCCTTGTGGCCGCCAATCGGCACCAAAAAACCCTCTTCGGCGCGCTGGGGGTCAAGCAGGGGTTTGCCTTGCCGGTCAATCATCCAGCCCTCAGGCATCTGCTCGCCACGCTTGGCTTTGGCCTTGACCTTTCCATAGGCCGCAACTGTTGTGGCCATGTCCAGCACGATGGCCGGTTCGCTGCCCGCAGGAAAGCCCACCGCAATTGGATTGGTGGACAACAACATTTCCATGCCGCCCCATGGCGGCAGGTGATTGGCATTGCCCACGGCGAAATACAGGGCAATCATGTTATTTTCGACAGGCTTGCGCACATACAAGGAAGCCGGGCCGGCATGGTTGCTGGCGCGTGAGCCGACCCAGGCGACGCCAGCCGTGCGTGCCTTTTCCATCGCCAGGTCCACCGCATACGACATGACAAGATGCCCCATCGCGTTGTCGCCATCGACCACCGCCATGGCCGCGCGCTCGGTTGCTATATGTATGTTGGGCCGCGTGTTGATGCCACCACTGCGGATGCGCTTGACATATTGCGGCAAGCGTATGACGCCATGACCGTCCGAACCCTGCAGGTCGGCCTCGGCCATAAGCGCGGCAACCCGGTTCGCGTCCGCCTGCGCCAGGCCGGCACGCGCCAAGGCAATGCTGATGAAAGTGCTGAGCCGGTCAAAAGTGACCGATATCGGTTTGGTATTTTGCGTCATCGGCTAATCGGTTATCGAGGTAACTTAGGTGCTGGTGGTTAATTTCTCCCGCAAGTTTATGAATAGGACTCTAAGATGTCCAATGCCGTTTTTGAAAAGTGCCATATCATCTTGATATGGGAAAATTTTGGATGCCTGCCGTATGAACCTGCGCGCTTTGCGTTATTTTGTTGCGATTGCCGATGCCGGCAGCCTGACAGCTGCGGCTGCGGCAATTTCCATTGCCCAGCCTGCGCTCACCCGTCAACTGCGCGAGCTTGAAACCGATCTGGGCGTGCAGCTGTTGCAGCGCACGGCGCGAGGGGTTCTTCTCACGCCATCCGGCGTGACGCTGTACGAGTCAGCCCAACGGATGCTTGCCGAAGCAACCCGCGTCCGCCAGCAACTGGCCCGTCCGCAGGACACGTCCCTCACGCCTGTCGTTCTAGGCGCCTCGCCAACGCTGGCACGCGTGCTTTTGCCCTATCTTTTCGAGAATTGCCAGCGGTCGCTGGCAGGTGTGCAGCTTCGAGCGCGTGAAGCCTTCACGCCTGCATTGCTGGACTGGCTGGAACGGGGTGTCGTCGACATGGCCATCGTGACCAACCCGGAAGCCGGACGCGCACTCACGCTGCACCCTCTGCTGGGAGAGCCTTTTGCGTTGGTCTCGCATCAATCCTTGCGGCTTGCACCCGTCGTGTCGGTGAGCCAGCTGTCCCGGATTCCGTTGCTGATGACGAGTCTTCACCGCAGCATTGTAGAGAGGCAACTCCTGCACCTGGGAGGAAAGCTCAACATTCAGGGGGAAATCGACTCGGTCGACTCCATTCGTGAACTGGTCATGCAGGGCCGCTGGGCTACTGTCATGCCGGTGTCGGTCTTTAAAGAGCCTCGCGCCACTGAAACGGTGGTGATGTCTGAAATATCGGGCGTACAGCTGAACCGGTTGCTGGTGCTGGCAACGCGAATCGAGCCTCAGAAAAACAGCGCGTTGAGCGCCGTTCAAAAAATGATCGAGTCGGAATTCGCCCGCCTCGCACGCCGGGGCGTTTTCAGCTTTCCATCACGCATGGCAGTCAACACTGGGTCGGATGGTTAAAACGGCAAGTGACAAACGCCAGAAAATTGGTTATGTCCATCGGAAATGGACATCGGCTTAGAAGGCTGCCACTTCGCGGCGCCGCAGGCTGCATGGCGGCTAGATAAGCCCAAAGAAAAAGGGTTCACTGCTATTTCCATAGCAATGAACCCTTCTCTGGTTTGGTGCCGGAGAGATGAATCGAACACCCGACCTTCTCATTACGAATGAGCTGCTCTACCGACTGAGCTACACCGGCTTAAGCCCGCAATTATAGCCCGGAGTGGTAGGCGGTGACCCTTTCGACCTCATTTTTGGAACCCAGCACCACGCTGACGCGCTCATGCAGTTTGGTCGGTTCGATGTCGAGGATGCGCTGCTTGCCGTTGGTGGACGCGCCGCCGGCCTGCTCGATCAGCCAGCTCATCGGATTGGCTTCGTACATCAGGCGCAGCTTGCCCGCTTTTTCGGGTTCGCGCTTGTCCCAGGGGTATAAAAACACGCCTCCGCGGGTCAGGATGCGGTGCACGTCGGCCACCATGGACGCTACCCAGCGCATGTTGAAGTCCTTGCCGCGCGGGCCTTCCTTGCCCTGCAGGCATTCGTCGATGTAGCGCTTGACGGGCGTGTCCCAGTGCCGCATGTTGCTCATGTTGATGGCGAATTCCTGGGTGTCTTCCGGGATTTTGACGTTTTCCTCGGTCAGCACGAACGAGCCCTGCTCATGGTCCAGGGTGAACATGGCCACGCCGTCGCCGACGGTGAGCACCAGGGTGGTCTGCGGGCCGTAAACACAGTAGCCGGCGGCGACCTGCTGGCTGCCGGCCTGCAGAAAGTCGCTTTCGCTGACGCCGGCCTCGCCTTCGGATTTTTTCAGCACGCTGAAAATGGTGCCGATGCTGACGTTCACGTCGATGTTGCTGGAGCCGTCGAGCGGGTCGAACATCAGCAGGTACTCGCCTTGCGGGTAGCGGTTGGGCACCACGTAGATGCTGTCCATTTCCTCGGACGCCATGGCCGCCAGGTGGCCGCCCCATTCGTTGGCCTCGATCAGCACTTCGTTGGCGATGATGTCGAGCTTTTTCTGGATTTCGCCCTGCACGTTCTCGCTGCCTGCGGTGCCCATCACATCGCCCAGCGCGCCTTTGTTGACGGCCCGGCTGATGCTCTTGCAAGCTCTGGCCACCACTTCGAGCAACAGGCGCAACTCGGGCGGAATATGGCCGTCAAGGCGTTGCTGCTCAACCAGATAGCGTGTGAGGGAAATTTTTTTCGACATTCAGAAAACTCCGGTAGATCGTTGGCAGGGCCGGGCGGTGCAATCCCGGCCTGTTACGCCTGTTATTGATGGCTGGTTCAGTGTTGACGTTTGCCCGTTTAACTAGTTGACTGGTTAACCCAGTGCGCGCGTCACCACTTCATGCGTGTCCTTGCTCAGGTCGCCCCTGGCGGCGACGCGGGCAATTGCCTGGCGCGCGTTGCTTCGATAGGGCTCGGCCAGCTTGCTCCAGCGGTCCAGCGCGCGCGCCAAGCGGGCGGCGACCTGCGGATTGATGGCATCGAGCTCGATCACGCGTTCGCTCCAGAACAGGTAGCCGGCCCCGTCAAGCCGGTGAAACGCCGCCGGGTTGCCTTGGCACAGGGTGCCGATGACGCTGCGGGCGCGGTTGGGGTTTTTCACGCTGAAATCGGGATGCTTCATCAGCAGCCTGACGCTCGGCAGGACATTGCCGCCCCGGTCGGGCGCGCTGGCCTGCAGGCTGAACCATTTGTCGATGACCAGCGCTTCGCCCTTGAACATGGCATGAAACAGCGCCAGCGCCTGCGCCGCCAGCGGGTGGCTGCTGGAAACCAGGGCGGCGAGGGCGTTGAAGCGGTCAGTCATGTTGCCGGCGTCCTTGAATCGCTGCAGGGCCTTGCCGGGCCAGACGGCAGTGCCGCTGGCGCGGGCCGCCAGGCACAGGTGCGTCAGCGCCATGCCCGCCAAGGCGCGACGGCCGCTCGATACCGGGTCGGGCGTGTAGGCGCCGGTGTCGTGGTTGGCGGCATACACCGCTTCCCAATCGGTTTGGAGCGCGGTGGCGAGCTGCCGGCGCATGGCTTCGCGGACGGTGTGAATGTGCTGCGGGTCCACCACGTCAAGCTGCTCGGCAAGGTAGGTTTCGGAAGGCAGCGTCAGCACCAGTTCCTTGAAGGCTGAATCGAGCGTAGGGTGGTGCAGCACCTCCCGCATGGCACCCAGATAAGCATCATTCAGCACGCTAGCGCAGGTGGTGTCTGCGTTATTAGCTATTGATTTAATAGCGAATACCGCGCTGTTGACGGCCAGGCGCTGTCCGGCCTCCCAGCGGTTGAAAGGGTCGCTGTCATGCGCCAGCAGGTGCAGCAGCTGGGCGTCGGTGTAGGCGAATTCCAGCACGACCGGCGCGGTGAAGCCGCGCAGGATGGAGGGAACCGGCTCGGCATCGATATTGACAAAAGTGAAGGTTTCGCTCGCCTCTGTCAGCACGACGGTGCGAGGGCCGTGGGCGGCGGGTTCGCCAGCCAGCTGCAGCGGCAGGTCCTGCCCGCCGGCCCCCAGAAGTCCCAAGGCCACCGGGATCACAAAGGGCTGCTTGACCGGCTGGCCCGACGTGGGCGTGCAGCTTTGCGCGAGGGTGAGCGTGTAGCTGCGGGTGGCGGCATCGTAGGCGCCTTGCGCCTGCACGCGGGGGGTGCCGGCCTGGCTGTACCAGCGCTTGAATTGCGGCAGCAGCCGCGCCAGGTCGGAGGCCGGGTTGGCATCGGCAATCGCCTGGGCAAAATCGTCGCAGGTGACAGCGTGGCCGTCGTGCCGCTCGAAATAAAGCAGCATGCCCTTGGCAAAACCGTCCCGGCCGACGAGCGTTTGCATCATGCGGACCACTTCCGCGCCTTTTTCGTAGATGGTGACGGTGTAGAAGTTGCTGATCTCGATGTAGCTGTCGGGCCGCACCGGATGCGCCATCGGTCCGGCGTCTTCGGGGAACTGGGCGGTGCGCAGCACGCGCACGTCCTCGATGCGCTTGACGGCCCTGGCCGAGGCGTCAAGGCACAGGTCCTGCGAAAACTCCTGGTCGCGGAACACCGTCAGGCCTTCTTTCAGGCTGAGCTGGAACCAGTCGCGGCAGGTGACGCGGTTGCCGGTCCAGTTGTGGAAATACTCGTGGCCGACCACGCTTTCGATGTTGGAGAAATCGATGTCCGTGGCCGTTGCCTGGTTCGCCAGCACGTATTTCGTGTTGAAGATGTTCAGGCCCTTGTTTTCCATCGCGCCCATATTGAAATCGCCGACCGCGACGATCATGAAGCGGTCGAGATCCAGTTCAAGGCCGAAGCGCATTTCATCCCAGCGAATACTGTTCTTCAGCGACTCCATCGCATGCTGGGTCTTGTCGAGATTGCCGTGCTCGACCCAGACCTGCAGCAATACTTCGCGCCCCGACTGGAGCGTGAAATTTTCTTCCTGGCAGACCAGGTTGCCGGCCACCAGCGCAAACAGATAGGATGGCTTTTTGAAGGGGTCTTCCCACAGTGCGTAGTGACGGCCATCGCCCAGATCGCCCTGCTCGATCAGATTGCCGTTCGACAGCAGCACCGGATATTTCTCTTTATCGGCACGCAGCATTACCGTGTATTTGGCCATCACATCGGGCCGGTCCGGAAAAAAAGTGATCTTTCTGAATCCTTCCGCTTCGCACTGGGTGAAGAAATTCCCGTTGGAGACGTACAAGCCCATCAGCGAGGTATTCGTGTCGGGATGCAGCGCGGTC